>NZ_JBHUDX010000016.1:0-102302 GCF_042678285.1 Streptomyces caeni | reverse complement strand
CACCCCGCCCGCCGGGACCGTGCCGCCGCCGGGCCCCGCGCCGTACGCCCAGCCGCCCGGGCAGTCCGGCCCACCGCCCGGCTACGGTCAGCAGCCCCCGGCCGCTCCGCCCGGCTACGGCCAGCAGCCGCCCGCACCGACGCCGCCCGGCTACGGTCAGCAGCCGCCCGCACCGACGCCGCCCGGCTACGGCCAGCAGCCCCCGGCCGCGCCCCCCGGCTACGGCCAGCAGCCGCCGTACGGTCAGGCCCCGGGCCCGTACCCGGGCCAGCCCGGCGCCCCCTCCCCGTACGGCGCTCCCCAGGGCGTCCCGCAGGGCGGCGCCGGAGTGGCCGCCGCACTGCAGGCGTTCAAGGAGACGCCCACCGGGCAGCGGTGGACGCAGCAGAACAAGAAGCTCGTCCGTGTCGACCTCGGTATCGGCGGCCAGCCGGTGCTGGCCCGCCAGGGCAGCATGGTGCTCTACCAGGGCAAGGTCGACTTCGGCTACAAGGGCGCCGGCTTCGCCGGGCGCATCGTGGGCAACGCCACCGGCCAGGAGATGCAGCTGATGCGCTGCACCGGCCACGGCCAGGTGTTCCTCGCCGAGAACGCCACCCATCTGCACCCGATCGAACTCCAGGGCGACGCCATCTGCGTCTCCGCGGAGAACGTCCTCGCCTTCGACGAGTCCCTCCAGCACGAGGTCCGGCGCATCGAGGGACACGGCATTCCCGGCGGCGCGCTGTTCACGATGCAGTTCCAGGGCACGGGGACGATCGTCGTGAAGACGCACGGCACGCCCGTGGTGCTCCCCGTCACCCCGACGACGTTCGCCGACTGCAACGCCGTCGTCGCCTGGTCGGCCGCCGCCCAGGTGATCGTCTCCAGCCAGGTGCGCATGCGCCGCAACGCCTACCTCGGAGACACCGGGGAGAGCGTGAACCTGCAGTTCCGGGCGGCGCCCGGCAATTTCGTCGTCGTCCAGCCGTACGAGGTCTGAGGGAGCCCGTCATGAACCAGCCGCTCGCGGGCTACGCCCCCGCACCTGTCGGCGCCCGCATGGAGAACCACGGCAGCCACATGCTCAAGGTCGCCATGCAGACAGGGAACGACCTCCTCGCGCGTGTGGGATCCATGGTCGCCTACGAAGGGTTCATCCAGTACGAGCCCAACCCTCCGGCCGTGCGTCAGATCGCGCGGGACTGGATCACGGGCGAGGGCGCGCCGCTCATGAAGTGCTCCGGCGACGGTCTGCTCTACCTCGCCGACTACGGGGCGAACGTCGTCGTCATCAACCTGGGCGGCGACGCGATCTCCGTCAACGCCACCAATCTGCTCGCCTTCGACGCGCACCTGCAGTGGGGCGTCGAACGCGTCAAGGGGCTCGCCAAGTTCGCCGGGCAGGGCCTGTGGAACACGAAGATCTCCGGGCAGGGCTGGGTCGCACTGACCTCCCGGGGCGAGCCGATCGTCGTCGACTGCGGTGGCGGCGAGGACGAGACATACGTCGACCCGGACGCCCTCGTCGCCTGGTCCCCGAACCTGAAGGTGAAGGGCAAGCGCAGCTTCAAGGCGCAGTCGCTCATCGGGCGCGGCAGCGGCGAGGCCTACCAGATGGCGTTCTCCGGGCAGGGCATCGTGGTCGTCCAGCCCAGCGAGGACAGCGCCGACCGCCTCCGGATCCGGGGCTGAGGGGAACCGCACACCATGCAGAGCACGCTTTTCGGCTACAACGAGCAGCAGACCCAGGAGCGCTACAGCCTGCAGAACACGCAGATGCTGCGCATCGTCCTGGAGGGCCACGACGACATCCTGGCGCGCAAGGGCACCATGGTCGCCTACCAGGGTCTCGTCGAGTTCGACGCCGAGTACCAGGACAGCGGTCAGCAGCGCGCGCGTGCGTACACGGGCGAGGGGCTGGACCTGATGCGCTGCCACGGGCAGGGCACCGTGTACCTGGCGAACCTCGCGCAGTACGTGCACATCATGGACGTCGGGCAGGACGGGCTCACCGTCGACAGCAGCTACGTCCTGGCGATGGACTCCTCGCTGCACCACGAGGTCATCGCCGTGGACAGCCAGTACGGCATCTCGGGCTCCGGCAAGTACCAGCTCAACATCACCGGCCGCGGCAAGGTCGCGCTGATGACATCGGGCGTGCCCCTGCTGATGCAGGTCACGCCGGACAAGTACGTCAACTGCGACGCCGACGCGATCGTCGCCTGGTCCACCGGCCTGCGGGCGCAGATGCAGGCCCAGACGCACTCCTCGGGGGTGTGGCGCCGCCGCGGCAACACCGGTGAGGGCTGGGAGCTCAGCTTCATGGGCAGCGGTTTCGCGCTCGTCCAGCCCAGCGAGTTGCTGCCGCCGCAGAACGCGGTGATCGGCCAGGGGCTGCGGGCCCAGTACGGCATGGGGCAGCACGGGGCGCGCGGGCAGAACCAGGGCAACGTCTGGAGCTGACCGGACGGTTCCCCGGGGAAGCCGTCCGGACGCACACGCAGACGCATTTCCGGACGCTCTTCCGGAGGCACATCCGGAGGCACATCCGGAGGCACATCCGGAGGCACATCCGGGCGCACGAGTCCGGACTCACATCCGGACACACGGGTAAGGGGCGGCCGCCCCTGCGGCCGCCCCTTACCCCTGACCGGGAGCGGTGGGGAGGGCCGGGCCGGGCGTCACAGCCTTGCGCGCGTGGCCTCCAGCAGGCGGACGACCGACCCGTCCGCCACGTCCGACACCTCGTGGTAGGGGAACCAGCGCACATCCAGCGACTCGTCGCTGACCGCGTACTCGGCACCGGGCGGCGCCACCACGGCGTACTGCACGTCGAAGTGCCAGTGGCACGGCGCGGGAATCCGATGCCGGTCCAGACGCACCGGGCCGCCCGGAAGCGGCTCCAGCCCGGCGATGCCGGACTCCTCCACGGCCTCGCGCAGCGCCGCCGCCCCGAGCGTCGCGTCGCCCGGTTCGCAGTGGCCGCCCGTCTGCAGCCACATCCTCAGCTTCCTGTGCAAGGTGAGCAGCACCCGGCCGCGCACCGGATCGACGACCAGCGCGCTGGCCGTGACGTGTCCGGCGTGGCACGACTTCCACACGCCGTCCGGGTGCGCCGCAAGGTGGTCCAGATACGCCTGGCGCAGCTCCTGCTGGTTCTCGTACCCCTTGAGCACGAGGACCGCGTCGTCGTGCAGGCTCACTCGGCGTCGTCGTTCTTGTGGAGGTCCGGCTTCTGCGCGGAGCCGCCGTCCGTCGCCGGGCCGCCGCCCGCCGCCTCGCCCAGCATCTTGTCCAGCTCCGAGAAATCCAGCTGCTCGCGGTGCACGAAGCCGTCCGGGTCGTCCAGGTCGGACGCCGTCGGCAGCATGTCCGGGTGCGCCCACAGGGCGTCACGGCCGTCCACGCCGCGCGCGTCCGTGAGCGACGCCCACAGGCGGGAGGCGTCCCGCAGACGGCGCGGGCGCAGCTGCAGACCGATCAGCGTGGCGAACGTCTGCTCGGCCGGGCCACCGGTGGCCCGGCGGCGGCGCAGGGTCTCGCGCAGCGCGTCCGCGGAGGCCAGACGCGGTTTCGCGGCCGCGTGCACCACGGCGTCCACCCAGCCCTCGACAAGCGCCAGCGCGGTCTCCAGACGGGCCAGGGCGGCCTTCTGCTCCGGTGTGTCCTCCGGCTGGAACATGCCCTGCTGGAGCGCCTGCTGCAGCTCCTCCGGATTCTGCGGGTCGAACTGGCCGACCACGTCCTCCAGCTTCGCCGTGTCGACCTTGATGCCGCGCGCGTAGCCCTCGACCGCGCCGAACAGGTGCGAGCGCAGCCACGGCACATGCGCGAACAGCCGCTGGTGGGCGGCCTCGCGCAGCGCGAGATACAGCCGCACCTCCTCCATCGGCACGCTCAGGTCCCTGCCGAACGCCTCGACGTTCAGCGGCAGCAGCGCGGCCTTGCCGGACGGGCCGAGCGGCAGGCCGATGTCGGTCGAGCCGACGACCTCGCCCGCGAGCACGCCCACGGCCTGCCCGATCTGCGTACCGAACATGGCGCCGCCCATGGAGCGCATCATGCCGATGAGCGGGCCCGCCATGGCCTGCATCTCCTCCGGCAGGACATCGCCCATGGCCGCGCCGACCCGCTCGGCGACCGGGTCGACGAGCTCCTTCCACACCGGCAGGGTCGCCTCGACCCACTCCGCCCGGCTCCAGGCCACGGCGGAACCCGCGCCGGACGGCAGCGACGTCGCTCCGTCGAGCCACAGGTCGGCGAGGCGGACGGCCTCCTGGACCGCGGAGCGCTCGCCGGGGCTCACGCTCGCGTCCTTCGTGCCGTCCGCGGTGCCCTGGGAGACCGTCTGGCGGGCGATCTGCTTGGCCATGTCCCAGTTCACCGGGCCGCCCTCGTACGAGAGCATCTGGCCCAGCTGCTGGAAGGCGGCGCCCAGGTCGCTGGGGTTCAGGGACCCGAACATCGCGGCGAGCGGGTTGTCGGCGCCGGCGCCGCCGGCTCCGGACAGCCCGAAGCCGAACGGGTTGGCCGGACCCTGACCACCGCCGCTCTGCTGGTCCTTCTTCTTGCCCTCGTCGCCGTTCTCCGGCTCCTCCGGCGGAAGGCCGAATCCGAATGGGGTGTCACTCACGGGATTCCTCGGCTGGTAAGGCCACCGGCTCCTCCGGCGGCTGGCTGCCCGACAACACCACCCAGCGTAGACACCCCGGCCCGATCGGGCCTGAGTGCTTCGCCGACACCTGGCCTGCGGCAGGATGGATGCCACCTGGTACGCACGCGTGCACCGCGCCCGTACTGAAGACAACCGCTGGAGACGCCCGGTGAGTTCCCCAGATCCGCAGGTTCGCGCAGCGCGAAACCGTTCAGCCCGCCCGTCACCCGACCACGGCCCCCGGGCGGCGCCGCTGCGCGCCGACGAGCCCACGGCGGTCCGCGGACCCGTCGTCGCGGTCACCGGCGCCGCGTCCGGCGTCGGCGCGCTGCTCACCGAGAGGCTCACCGCCTGCGAGGAGATCAAGCAGGTCGTGGCGATCGACGAGCGGCGCGGGGAGTGCGAGGCGGCGCAGTGGCACATCCTGGACGTGCGCGACCCGGCGATCGCGGACAAGCTGCGGGGCGCGGACGTCGTGGTGCACCTGGCCCTCGACCTGGATCTGGAGACCGATCCGGCGGCGCGCACCGCGTACAACGTCCGGGGGACGCAGACCGTGCTGACGGCCGCGGCGGCGGCCGGAGTGCACCGGGTGGTGCTGTGCACGTCCGCGATGGTGTACGGCGCCCTGCCCGACAACGAGCTGCCGATCTCCGAGGACGCCGAGCTGCGGGCGACGGCCGAGGCGACCGCGGTCGGTGACCTGCTGGAGATCGAGCGGCTCGCGCGGCGGGCGCCACGGGCCCATCCGGGACTGAACGTCACCGTGGTTCGGCCGGCGGTCCTGGTCGGAGGCACAGACACGGCGCTGACCAGGTACTTCGAGTCGCCGCGGCTGCTTGTGGTGGCCGGGTCGAGGCCCGCGTGGCAGTTCTGCCACGTCGAGGACCTGTGCAGCGCCCTGGAGTACGCCGTCCTGGAGAAGGTCGACGGTGAACTGGCCGTCGGGTGCGACGGGTGGCTGGAGCAGGAGGAGGTCGAGGAGCTGAGCGGGATCCGGCGGATGGAGCTGCCGTCGGCGGTCGCCCTGGGGGCGGCGGCCCGGCTGCACCGGATCGGGCTGACGCCCTCGCCCGCCGGGGACCTCGCGTACACCATGTACCCCTGGGTGGTGAGCGGCAGCCGGCTGCACGACGCCGGGTGGCGGCCGCAGTGGACGAACGAGGAGGTCCTCGCGGAGCTGCTGGAGGAGGTGGCGGGACGGCACACCGTCGCGGGCCGGCGGCTCGGCCGCAAGGACGCGACGGCGGCGGGGGCGGCCGGTGCGACCGTCGCCCTGCTGGGTGCGGCCGCGGTGGTGCGCCGGGCACGCAAGGCCCGGCGGCGCATCTGAGGGACCCGGCACCGTCCCCCGGCGCGGGCCGCTGGATGCGCCAGGGCTCCCGCCGTCATGGCGCACGACCACCGCAGGTCCGGTACGGCGTGGTACGGCGAGGCGGGACGGGCCGGAAGGGGCCTCGGCCGCGCGGTGCGAACCCCCGAGAAGCCGGCGCAGGCCGCGCGCCGGCCGCGAGAGACCCGCCCCCAGACACGCGCCTCGCGCGCATTTTGAAGGACCGCTGTTTCCCGTCGTCCGCGGTGTGCGGCACGATGGGGCCATGGCACCCAACAGCGACCACCCCGGTGAGTGGGCGGCGGACGACCCCATCAAGCTGCTCGCGATCCGCGACACACCCCTATCCGTCGACGAGGTGTTCCGGGCCGTCGGGGACGACGCCGCCGGGGGCACCGCCCTGTTCGTCGGAACCGTGCGCAACCACGACGGCGGGGCCGACGTCGAGGAACTGGGCTATTCCTGTCATCCCACCGCCGAGGCCGAGATGCGGCGGATCGCCGAGAAGGTGGCCGCGGAGTACCCGGTGCGGGCCCTCGCGGCCGTGCACCGCGTGGGGGACCTGCAGGTGGGCGACCTCGCGGTCGTCGTCGCCGTGGCGTGCCCCCACCGGGGCGAGGCGTTCGACGCCTGCCGCCGGCTGATCCACGACCTCAAGCACGATGTGCCCATCTGGAAGCACCAGAGGTTCTCCGACGGCACAGAGGACTGGGTCGGCGCGTAGCGCCGTCGTTGCGGGGTGGTGGCCGGGCGACGGGAGGGCGGGTCGGCGCGTAGCGCCGTCGTTGCGGGGTGGTGGCCGGGCGACGGGAGGGCGGGTCGGCGCCTGCTGAGCCTGGCTCCGCGCCTCGTTTCGCCTTTCTTTCCATGGTCCCACCGATCTCTCACCGTCCTCCGGTTGCGTAACCGGACCCCTGGCGTGAGCGTTGAGACTGCGGATGACTAATCTGCTGATCAGTCAGTTGCGGTCGCTCATGGGGTTGGGAGGTCGGCATGGCGGTGCTCGCCTGGTTGCTGATTCCGTTTTTGGCCGCGATCGGTGCCGGACTGTGGGGCAGTTGGGTCAGCCGTCACCGCACGACGGCGGGTGACGGCTCCGAGCTCGCCGGGTACGCACGTTTCCGCGAGGCCATGGAGAAGTCCCACACGGGCGGCTGAGCGCCTGGGAACCCAGGGGGCCGTCCGCTCGTACGGACGGCCCCGACGGTGCACCGACGGGACTGTCCCGTACTGTCGTTCCATGCCACGCCGCACCGCGACGATGCTCGCCTCCACCCTGATGCTGATCGCGCTCCTGTGCGCGGGAGTGTTCATCCCAGTGCCCTACTCCGAGCTGTCCCCGGGCCCCACGGTGAACACCCTCGGCGAGCACGGTGGCGAGCCGGTGCTGCAGATCTCCGGGCACAAGACCTATCGGACGACCGGCCATCTGAACATGACCACCGTCCGGGTCACCAGCGCCGACTACAGGATGAACCTCGTCGAGGCCGTCTACGGGTGGCTCGCGCACGACGACAAGATCGTGCCCCATGACACGCTCTACCCGGACGGCAAGACCGAGGAGCAGTCCACCCAGGAGAACGCGGAGGAGTTCAGCCAGTCACAGGAGAGCGCCAAGGTCGCCGCCCTGAACGAGCTGGGCATTCCCGTGAAGTCCTGGGTGATCGTCTCCACCGTCCTCAAGGACTCGCCCGCCGAGGGCAGGCTGCACGCGGGCGATGTCGTCAAGGCCGTCGACGGGACGGCCGTGAAGGCGCCCGACGACGTCGCCGAGCTGGTCACCCGGCACAAGCCCGGCGAGGACGTCGTGTTCACGATCATCACCGCCAGGGAGCAGGCCGCCGCCGAGAAGGCGCACAGGACGGCCACCGCGACCCAGGACGTGACGATCACCACGACGAAGTCCCACGACAGCGGCCGGCCGCGGGCCATCGTGGGGATCTCCGCCGGAACGGACCACACGTTCCCGTTCACCATCGACATCAAGCTCGCCGACGTCGGCGGACCGAGCGCCGGTCTGATGTTCGCGCTCGGCATCTACGACAAGCTCACTCCGGGAAGCCTCACCGGCGGCCGGTTCGTGGCCGGCACCGGCACCATCGACGACGGCGGCACGGTCGGTCCGATCGGCGGCGTCGAGATGAAGACCGTCGGCGCGCGCAGCAAGGGCGCCCAGTACTTCCTGACGCCCAAGGACAACTGCGCGGCCGCCGCCAAGGACGTCCCCGAGGGGCTCACGCTCGTCAGGGTCAACACCCTCGACGACGCCCTGAACGCCCTCAAGGACATCCGTACCGGCAGGACCGCGGACCTGCCGAAGTGCACCACCAAGGGCTGAGCCCGGAGGTCCACAGACCCTGAGGATGGGGAGGCCCGCGGGACGGGATGCCCGCAGGACCGGAGGGCAGGACGCCCCGGAGAAAATCAGTCCTCGAATGTCGCCGACAGCGCCTCCGCGAGGCCCGGCACCAGGTCCGGACCCGTCAGCACCTCCGTCGTGGAGTCCTTCTCGCGCAGCCGCAGCGCCGACTCGCGCGCGCCGTCCCGCAGGACCCCCACGGTCATCCGCACCTCCTGACGCTCGGGGTGACCGGCGACCCACCGCGCGAGCTTCTCGTCGCTGAGCCCCTCGGGGACCTCGGCCTCCGCGGACGGCGGCAGCATCAGCCGCTCCACCGTGAGTGCGCAGCCGGTCACCGCGTCGGGCCAGGCGATGGTGCCGAGGAACTCGTCCAGCGGCCTGTCGGCGGGGATCTCGTCCTGCTCGATCGGGGTGAGCCCGGCGGTCGCGGACTCGTCGGTCAGGCCGAGCTGGGCCGCGAGCGAGGGCTCCTGGGCCCGCAGTCGCGCGGTGTCTACCAGGGCGAACAGGCGGGCGGGCTGGTCCCAGCCGAGGCCGGAGGCGTACTCGTCGATCTCGAGCACGGCCCGGGTGAGGGGGCTCGCTGCCATGGGTGTGTTGGACATGGTCACAATCCTGCCTCGTTCTCACCCGGAAGCGGGAACCGAGTAAAGCGCCAGTAAGTTGCATAGGTGTGGCTCCCCGACCGTGGGGCCTCGTCCATGGTCCGCGATCACGGGGGCCTGACGGATCAACAGCGAACTTCGAGGTGCGCACCTTGGCTTTCCAGATGCCGGACCGCGGCGGAGGCCCGACGGGACCGCGGATCAGAGTGGGCCGCCCGTCCCGGCGGGCCCGGACGTTGCTCATGACCTTGGGCATCCTCGCCGTCCTCGGCATGGCGTTCGTGATGTTCGCCGGCTTCTGGACGGACTGGCTCTGGTACCGGTCGGTGAAGTACTCGTCGGTCTTCACGATCACTCTGTGGACCAAGATCGGGCTCTTCTCCGTCTTCGGACTGTTGATGGCGGCCGCGGTCGGCCTCAACATCTGGCTCGCGCACCGGCTGCGTCCGCCGCTGAGCGCGATGTCCATGGAGCAGCAGAGCCTCGACCGCTACCGGATGGGGATCGCGCCCTACAAGAAGTGGCTGCTCCTGGGGATCACGGTCCTGGTGGGCCTGATCGCGGGGGCGTCCGCGTCCAGCCAGTGGCGGACCTGGCTGATGTGGGTCAACGGCGTGCCCTTCCACCAGAAGGACCCCCAGTTCCACCTGGACGTCGCCTTCTACGCCTTCGACCTGCCCTGGTACCGGTTCCTGCTCGGTTTCGGCTTCGCCGCCACCGTGCTGTCGCTGATCGCCGCCGCGCTCACGCACTACCTGTACGGCGGCCTGCGGATCACCTCTCCCGGGGCGCGAGCCACGGCCGCCGCGACCGGGCACCTGTCGGTGCTGCTCGGCGTCTTCGTCGCCCTGAAGGCCGTCGCCTACTGGCTCGACCGGTACGGACTCGCGGTCAAGTCCAGCGACTTCAAGGCCACCGACAGCTGGACGGGCCTCAGGTATGTCGACGCGAACGCCTATCTGCCGGCCAAGACGATCCTGTTCTGCATCGCCGTCATCTGCGCGCTGCTCTTCTTCGCCACCCTGTGGCGGCGCACCTGGCAGCTGCCCGTCATCGGCTTCGGCCTGATGGTCCTCTCGGCGATCCTCATCGGCGGGCTGTACCCGGCGATCGTCCAGAAGTTCCAGGTCCAGCCGAACGAGCAGGCGAAGGAAGCGCCGTACGTCGCGAAGAACCTCAAGGCGACCCGCGAGGCGTACGGGATCGACGGCGCCCAGGTATCGGAGTACGCGGGCAGGAGCGACACCGAAGACAAGAGCAAGCTGCGCAACGCCGCCGACGCCACGGCGAGCATCCGCCTGCTGGACCCGAACATCGTCTCCCCGACGTTCCAGCAGCTCCAGCAGATGAAGAACTACTACGCGTTCCCGGCCAACCTCGACGTCGACCGCTACACGAAGGCCGGCAAGGACCAGGACACGGTCATCGGCCTGCGCGAGCTGAACCTCCGGGGCATCCCGAAGCGGAACTGGATCAACGACCACTTCCGCTACACACACGGCTTCGGCGTGGTCGCCGCCAAGGGCACCACCGCCGACGCCAACGGCCAGCCCGTCTTCACCGAGTCCGACCTGCCGTCCACCGGTGACCTGGGGACGTACCAGCAGCGGATCTACTACGGCGAGAAGACGACCGCGTACTCGATCGTCGGCGGCCCCCAGAAGGAGATCGACTACTCCGACGACAGCGGCGAGAAGACCACCAGTTATCAGGGCGGGAGCGGGGTCAGCCTCGCCAGCCCGGTCAACCGGGCCGCGTACGCGGTGACGTTCAGCGAGCCGCAGATCCTCTATTCCGGTGCCATCGGCGAGGGCTCGCGGATCCTGTACAACCGCACACCGAAGGAGCGCGTCGAGGCGGTCGCGCCGTGGCTGACCATCGACGGCGACGCCTATCCCGCGGTCGTCGACGGACACATCCAGTGGATCGTCGACGCGTACACGACGACGAACGGCTATCCGTACGCCTCCCGCACCACCCTCGGCGACACGACGGCCGACTCGCTGACCGCGGGCAACACACAGCGCGCGGTCATGGCCCAGCAGAACCAGGTCAACTACATCCGCAACTCGGTGAAGGCGACCGTCGACGCGTACACCGGCGAGGTCAGGCTCTACCAGTGGGACACCGAGGACCCGGTCCTGAAGACCTGGATGAAGGCGTTCCCGGGCACGGTCAAGCCCCGCGGTGACATCCCGCCGTCGCTGATGTCCCATCTGCGGTACCCGCAGGACCTGTTCAAGGTCCAGCGCGAGCTGCTGACCCGTTACCACGTCAAGGACGCGCAGACCTTCCTCAGCGGCAGCGAGGTGTGGCAGGTGCCGGACGACCCGACGAACAAGTCGGGCAACGCGGTGCCGCCGTACTACCTGAGCATGAAGATGCCCGACCAGCAGGCGCAGGCGTTCTCGCTGACGACGACGTTCACGCCCAACGGGCGTGACAACCTCAGCGCGTTCATGGCGGTCGACGCCGAGGCCGGCAGCAGCGACTACGGCAGGATCAGAATCCTGAAGCTGCCGACGAGCACCACCGTCGACGGACCCAAGCAGGTCCAGAGCCAGTTCAACTCCGAACAGGACATCGCCGAGTCCATCAGGCTGCTCAAGGGCGGCGACTCCGACATCGAGTACGGCAACCTGCTGACCGTGCCGCTCGACGGCGGACTGCTGTACGTGGAACCCGTCTACGTACGCGGCGGCGGGCTCAAGTACCCGCTGCTGCGCAAGGTCCTGGTGACCTACGGGGGCAAAACCGCGTTCGAGGACACGCTCGACCTGGCGCTCAACAAGGTCTTCGGCACGCAGGGTTCCACACCGCCGCCGGACACCGGCACCACCCAGCCGCCGGTCACCGGCAACCCGACGGTGCAACAGGCGCTCGACGACGCTCAGAAGGCCTTCGCCGCGGGCCAGGAGGCCCTCAAACAGGGCGACTGGGGAGCGTACGGACGGGCGCAGAAGGACCTCGAAGCCGCGCTGAAGCGGGCCGAGGAGGCCCAGTCCAAGGCCGGCGCGACCACAAGCAGCGGCGGCAGCAAGGGCAACAGCACGCCGTCCGCCGGTGCGAGCAACTCGCCCAGTGGTTCGCCGGGCAGCAGTCCGAGTGCCGGACCGAGCGGTTCGCCGGGCGGTTCGGGCGGCGGCTGAGCAAAGCCCCTCCCGCGCCGTGGTACGGTTGCCGAACAACGGCGCGGGGTGGAGCAGCTCGGTAGCTCGCTGGGCTCATAACCCAGAGGTCGCAGGTTCAAATCCTGTCCCCGCTACTGAAGTCGAGGGCCCGGATCCTGATCAGGATCCGGGCCCTCGACGTGTGTGCGACACGACGAGGCGTACACCGTGACCTGGCGACATTGCGTGAAGTGCGATTCCTTACGGGGGCAGTTGGCCGTTCTGTGTTTGACTTATCTCTCTGTGGGCATGTCGACAAAACGCTGAAGTGACCTCACTGGCTGCGGTATACCAGGTGTACCCGGGTTGCAGGTGGTGCGACGATGGACGTTATGGGGGAGAAGGCAACTCTGTTCGAGACAGGGCGATTTGTGCAGCTCGGCGACCAGCACGCCGATCGGGACGAGGCGGGCGAAGCGGCCGAGGAGGCGCGGCAGCGGCTCGCCGCCGAGGCCGGAGACGTCGAGGCGATGAGCGTCCTCGGGGCCATGCTGCTGCGTCGTGGCGATCTCGACGGAGCCGAGCCCCTGTTGCGTGCCGCCACCGCCGCGGGCGACCGCGCCGCGGCCAACAACCTGGGCGTGCTGCTGCACCAGCGCGGATACGCGGAGGAGGCCGCGGGCTGGTGGCGGATCGCCGCCGTCGCCGGCTCCGCCGCGGCCGCGCACGCGCTCGGACGGCACCACCGCGAGCGCGGCGACGAGCCCGCCGCCGAGTACTGGCTGCGCCAGGCCGCAGAACAGGGACACACCCTCGGTGCGTACGCGCTCGCCGATCTGCTGGAGCACCGAGGCGACGATGGCGGGGCCGAGCGGTGGATGCGGGCCGCCGCCGAACGCGGGCACCGCGAGGCCGCCTACCGGCTGGCGCGGGCCTACGACCGCAAGGCCCTGCGCACGCAGGAGGCCGGTGGCGACAACGGTGTCGCGCCGTCCCTGTTCGAAGAGGCCGAGCAGTGGTACCGGCGGGCCGCCGCGCGCGGGCACCGCCGGGCCGCGCTGCACCTCGGCGCGATCCTGGAGCGGCGGGGTGACCTCAAGGAGGCCGGGCGCTGGTACCTGACGAGCGCCAAGGACGGGGAGGTCCGCGCCGCCTGTGCGCTCGGCTTCCTGCTGCGTGACGCGGGCGACACCGAGAGCGCCGCGGTCTGGTGGCTGCGGGCCGCCCAGGAGGGCGACGGCAACGCGGCGAACGCGCTGGGCGCGCTGCACGCCGAGCGCGGCGAGACCCAGACCGCAGAGCGGTGGTACCGGGCGGCGATGGACGCCGGTGACGTCAACGGCGCGTACAACCTCGGGCTGCTCTGCGCCGAACAGGGACGGACCTCGCAGGCCGAGCAGTGGTACCGGCGGGCGGCGTACGCCGGGCACCGGGAGGCGGCGAACGCGCTCGCCATCCTGCTGCTGCAGGCCGGGGACCCGGCGGGTGCCGGACCGTGGTTCTCCAAGGCCGCGGAGGCGGGGAGCGTGGACGCCGCGTTCAACCTCGGGATCCTGTACGCGGGGCGCGGCGAGGCCGGGACGGCGCTGCGGTGGTACGAGCGGGCGGCGGCCGCAGGGCACACCGAGGCGGCGCTCCAGGTCGGGATCGCCCGGCTGCGCGACGGCGACGAGCGGACGGCCGAGCGGCATCTGCGCTGCGCCGCCGGGGGCGGCAGTCCGGAGGCCGCCTACCGGCTGGCCACCCTGCTGGACGCGCGCCGGCCGCCGGTGCGCGTCCATGAGCTGGGCGAGCCGTCGCACGACAAGAGCGAGTGCGAGGAGTGGTACGAGCGGGCGGCGTCGCAGGGGCACCGGCGGGCACAGGTACGGGTCGGGATGCTGGCGGCCGCGCGGGGCGACGTCGTGGAGGCGGCCCGGTGGTACCGGGAGGCGGCGGAGGGCGGATCGCGGAACGGGGCGTTCAATCTGGGTCTGCTGCTGGCGCGGGAGGGCAGCGAGCCGGAGGCCGCGCTGTGGTGGACACGGGCGGCGGACGCCGGGCACGGCCGGGCCGCGCTGCGTCTCGCCCTGGTCCACGCGCGCCATGGAGAGCTCGCGGAGGGGCAGCAGTGGGCCGACCGGGCGGTGTCGCTCGGTCCGGTGGAGGTCTCCGAGCGGGCGGCGCGGTTGAGTGACGCGCTGCGGCAGGAGCTGTCGGCCTGAGGGCGCGGCGTGACCGTGCGCCGCCTCCGTGCCGTTTCCTAAGTGATTTGCCTCTGTCCGCGTCGTTGACGTAGTGTTGCGTTCACCGACGCGGGGTGGAGCAGCTCGGTAGCTCGCTGGGCTCATAACCCAGAGGTCGCAGGTTCAAATCCTGTCCCCGCTACTGCAGGCCGAGGGCCGGAATCCGTACAGGGTTCCGGCCCTCGGCTGTTCATGACACGACGGGGTCGGCCTCGGCGCCGGTTCGTCCGTCTTCAGACGTCATCTCGTTTGGCGAGTCTGCGGTAGCAGATGAGGGTGCAGGCGATGCTGGTGAAGGCGAGGAAGTGGTCGGCCTTGCGTTCGTAGCGCCGGTGGAGGCGGCGGCAGCCGGCGAGCCAGGACATGGTTCGCTCGATGGTCCAGCGGTGCCGGCCCAGCCGTTGTGAGGACTCGATGCCTTTGCGAGCGATGCGGTGGGTGATGCCGCGTCCATGTAGCCATCGCCTCAGGTGGGGGTAGTCCCTTGTCCGCGTGGAGCTTTCCCGGCTTGCGCCGCCTGGGCCCGCGGCGGGAGCGGATCGGGGGTATGCCCTGGACCAGGGGGATCAGGGCTTGGCTGTCGTGCAGGTTCGCGTCCGAGATTCCGATGGATATGGGCAGACCAGTCCGCTCGGTGATCGAATGGATCTTCGAGCCGTACTTGCCCCGGTCGACAGGATTCGGACCTGTCAGGTCCCCCTATTCAGGGCCCGCATGTTCACCGAGTCGATCGCACAGCGTGACCAGTCCAGCTCGCCGCGGGCACCGAGCTCGTCGAGCACCACGCGGTGGAGCTTCGCCCACACCCGGGCCTTCGACCACTCGCTGAACCGTCGGTGGGCCGTCGCCCCTGACAAGCCGAAGGATGCTGTCGGCAGCTGCTGCCACGTGCAGCCCGACGTGGTCACGAACACGATCGCCGCCAGCACCTCCCGGTCGCCGTGCCGACGTCGGCCACCGCCCTGAGGTCGGACAGGAGCATCCGGCACCACCCGCTGGAACAACTCCCACAACTCGTCAGGCACCAGCCGTTCGACAATCCCCACGTCGGCAGGCTACCGACCGAAGGAGACCCGCAGTCAGCGCCCCTTACGGCGCTGCGCGTCGAAGCGGAGCAGTACCCGCACCAAACGCCACACTCCGGCCGACGCCCCAAGCAGGGCGCCCCCTGTCAGCGTGGCCTTTCCCGCTGGACTAGAGACCCCGAGAGCCAGGGCGGGAAGCAGGGCTACGGCAAAGACTGCCGCAGCCAGCGCGATGGCAGTCACCAGAGCGAAAACGATCTCCACCGTCATGGCGTCCTTCTCCCACCGCGACTCACGTCCCATGTCCATCCCGCAAGTCTCACATCACGGTCAAGCGCGCCGAAAGGCATCACCAAGGCGTCCCAACCAATTGAGATGGCCTCTCAGTGGGCGGGTCAGGTAGGCGAGGAAGTTCGCATCCTTCTTCCGGCCCGCCGCGAACCAGTGCCGACGGCCATATGACGGTTCGTCAGGCCCGGGAAGTCCGTACGCCGGAGCGGGCGCGCGCACGCCGAAAGGCCCCGGCGCCCCCGGGGTGCCGGGGCCTGGAGGTGGGTCGTGGTCAGGCCGCCGCGCAGCCGGGGCACAGTCCGCGGTACGTCACCTCGACGTCCGAGACCGTGAAGCCGAAGCGCTCCGAGTCGGGGAGGTCCGCCAGCGGGTTGCCTGTCGGGTGGACGTCCCGGATCGCGCCACAGTGGGCGCACACCAGGTGGTGGTGCGGCCGGTGCGCGTTCGGGTCGTACCGCTTGGCGCGCTTGTCCGTGGCGACCTCCAGCACCTCGCCGAGGGAGACCAGCTCGCCCAGCGTGTTGTAGACGGTCGCCCGGGAGATCTCGGGCAGCTTGGCGACGGCTCGGGCGTGCACCTCGTCGGCCGTCAGGTGGACGTGCTCACCGTCCAGGACCTCGGCGACGACGCGCCGCTGCGCGGTCATCCGCCATCCGCGTCCGCGCAGCCGTTCCAACAGGTCACTCATGCGGACCAGCCTAACAGCAGGGGGACCAGGTCCCGAACGGGTGTCATTTTGGATCATTACTTGACTTAGACCTCGTCCATCATAGGACCGCGGCCGCTACCGGCCAAGAGTCACGGGGAACGGGCCGGAACCGCGCCGTCGGGGTTCCGGCCCGTTCGCGCGCCCGTTCTAGGAGGCGGTCGCGACCGGGAGGGGCTGCCGGGCCGGTGTCCAGCAGCGGATGATGTCGCGGACCGAGACGATGCCGACCGGCTCGTCGCGGTCCAGGACGATCAGATGCCGGAAACCGCCGTGGGTCATGGCGCCCGCGGCCTCGTCGAGGGACCAGGTGGGGGTGGCGAACACCACGTCGGTGGTGGTGTGGGCGTGGGCGTGCTCGGTGTCCGGGCTCTGGCCCAGGCCGACGGAGTTGAGGATGTCGCGCTCGGTGAGGATGCCGAGGCCGCCGGCGTCCGGGTCGAGGACCACGGCCGCGCCGACGCGACGGGCGGACATCAGGGCTGCTGCCTGGCGGAGTGTGTGTGCGGGGCCGATGGTGAGGACCACCGTGCTCATGGCGTCGCGGACGAGCATGGGTGCGGAGCCACCTCCTAGGGCGCACGGGCTCGGATTCCGGTGGCGGGGGTGCCGTCGCCCGGGGGACTTTGTTCCGTGCTTCACAAATTCACAAATGAGGGGACTTTCAGAGTCGCAGGCAAAGGGCGGGTCAACAAGGGGGCGCACGCAGTGAGTTCCGGGGCGCTCGGGGTGCACGAAAGTATGCGTGCGTTCGGAGGTGTACGAGAGCCCCCCTGCGCTCGGCGGGACGCGGGAGTGCCCCCTGGTGCGCGGGGCGGGGCGCTTCTAGGGGGTGTTTCGAAAGTCCTGTGCGGTGCCCGCGGCGTCCGGTGCGTGTTCTCGGTGTGCCGGACGAAAGCCCTCGTACTGGACGTACTCGGGGTTTCGGCCGGTGCGGCGAGTGGGGGTGCCCCCTGCTCGAAGAGCCTGGGGGAGCGTGCCGGGCGCCGTGGGTGCTGTGCGGGACATCCGAAACACCCCCTAGTGGCGATCGTTCAAGTAGTCGAGCAGCGTGTCGTGCAGGAGACCGTTCGACGCGGCCGCGTTGCCGCTGTGCGGGCCGGGACGGCCGTCGAGTCCCGTGAAGGACCCACCTGCCTCCGTCACGATGATCGCGTTCGCCGCCATGTCCCACAGGGACAGCTCGGGCTCGGCGCAGATGTCGACCGAGCCCTCGGCGACCATCATGTAGGGCCAGAAGTCGCCGTAGGCCCGCGTGCGCCACACCGCGCGCGTCAGATCCAGGAAGCCGCCCAGACGGCCCTGCCCCTCCCAACCCGACAGGGAGGAGTACGCGAAGGACGCGTCGGACAGCTTCGCGACGTGCGAGACCCGCAGCCGTGACGCCGAGGACAGACTGCGGCCCGTGAACGCGCCGTGGTCCTTCGCGGCCCACCAGCGGCGGCCCAGCGCGGGAGCGGAGACGACGCCGACCACGGGCTGGTAGCCCCCCTCGCCCGCCTCCATGAGAGAGATGAGCGTGGCCCACACAGGCACCCCGCGCACGTAGTTCTTGGTGCCGTCGATCGGATCGACGACCCAGCGGCGCGGGCCCGTGCCCTCGATGCCGTACTCCTCGCCGAGGACCGCGTCGCGAGGCCGGGCGCGCTGCAGCTGACCGCGGATCAGCTCCTCGGCGGCCTTGTCGGCCTCGCTCACCGGCGTCATGTCCGGTTTGGTCTCCACCTTGAGGTCGAGGGCCTTGAACCGGTCCATGGTCGCGGCGTCCGCGGCATCCGCGAGCACGTGGGCGAGACGCAGGTCATCGAGATAGTCGGGCATGACCGAACGGTATCTGCCCGGTTCACGGGAGGGCCATACGACCCGGGCGGATCTTTCGGCGGACCCTCCGTATGACCGGGTGCGGTCGTGCCGTGACGGCGCGAGACATCCGGTGCGCACCCCCGGGGACGCCGCGAACCCTTGACAGTGCTGTGGGGCGCGCCAAATCTGTCCGTCAGAGCCGCCGGCCCCGAGGGAGGCGATGATGCCTGCAGCGCGGGAATCCCTACTGGACGCCGCCTACACGGCACTCGCGCGCCGGCCCTGGTCCGCCGTGCGCATGGTGGACGTGGCCGCCGAGGCCGGTGTCTCCCGGCAGACGCTGTACAACGAGTTCGGCAGCAAGGAGGGGCTCGCCCGGGCCCTGGTGCGCCGGGAGGCCGACGGATACCTCGCCGGGGTCGAGCGCGCGCTCAGCGCCCACGCCGAGGCCCGCGAGCGGCTCGCCGCGGTCGCGGAGTGGACCGCGGCGGCGGCCCGCGCCAACCCGCTCGTCCGCGCCATGCTGACCGGCTGCTGGAGCCGGCGCCTCCCCACGCCGACACTCTCGCCGGTGCCCTCGACCTCCGCGGTGCCCGCGCAACGCCGGGCCGACGGACCGCTGCCGTCGCCGACGGACCTCGTCGCCCTGGTGCGCGACCGTGCCGTGGCCGCGATGGCCGGGCCGGGGACGAGCAAGGCGGACGCGGCGGACCTGGCCCACTCCTGTGAGCTGGTGGTCCGGCTCGCCCTGTCGTGCGTGGCGGCTCCGCCGGGGCGGGGCGGGGTCGCGGAACTGGTGCGCAGCGCCCTGCCCCCGCAGCCGCGGTGAGCGACGCACGCCCGCGCGCCTGACCGCGTAGTACTACGGGCCCTGTCGACGACCACGGATGTCTCTGACGACGCATCACGGGCATCCCGAGACGCGTCCACGGCCTCCTAACGGGCGGACCCCGACAGTTGCAGCCCGATCACGCCGATGATCACCAGCGTGATCGAGACGATCTTCAGGGTGGAGACCAGGTCGCCGAGGAAGGCCATCCCGTAGATCGCCGTTCCCGCGGCGCCGATGCCCGTCCACACCGCGTACGCGGGGCCCACGTCGAGCTTCCGCAGGGAGAGCGTGAGCAGACCGAAGCTGCCGAGGGCGAAGGAGGCGAACGCGATCGTGGGCCACAGCCGGGTGAAGCCGTGCGAGAGCTTGAGACAGACGGCGAAACCGGTCTCCAGGAGCCCGGCCACGATGACCAGCAGCCACGCCATGTCTCGTCCTCCCGCGTCCCCACGCCGACTGTCAGCTGGTCGGATCCCGCCCGGTGCGAGTAAGCATTTACCGGCCCGGCAGGCGGGCAAACACCGCGGAGGTCAGTCCCCTTCCCGCCGGTCCCGGGTGGCCAGCAGCCTGCGCAGGGAGTACAGCCGCGCCGGATCGGCGTGCCCGTCGGCCACCCACTCGTCCAGGGCGCAGTCCGGTTCGTCGTGGCTGCACGCCCGTGGACAGCCCTCCGTGCCGGGCTCCAGGTCCGGGAAGGCGTGGATGACCCGGGACGGATCGATGTGCGCGAGGCCGAAGGACCGTACGCCCGGGGTGTCGACCACCCAGCCGTCCGCGTCCCGCAGCGGCAGCGCGAGCGCCGAGGTCGTGGTGTGCCGGCCGCGGCCGGTCACCACGTTCACCTCTCCCGTCGTGCGCTGCCGGTCCCCCGGGACGAGCGCGTTGACCAGCGTCGTCTTGCCCACCCCGGAGTGCCCGACGAACGCCGTGATCTTGCCGTGCAGATGGGCGCGCACCCGGTCCGCGGCGTCGCCGTCGTCCAGCTCCTCGCGGCTGGTGACCACGTACGGGATGTCCAGCGCCCCGTACAGCTCCAGCAGCTTGTCGGGCGGGGCGAGGTCGGACTTCGTCATCACCAGGAGCGGGTCGAGGCCGCCGTCGTACGCCGCGACCAGACAGCGGTCGATCAGACGGGGGCGCGGCTCGGGGTCGGCGAGGGCGGTGACGATGGCCAACTGGTCGGCGTTGGCGACGACCACGCGCTCGTAGGGATCGTCGTCGTCGGCGGTGCGACGGAGGACGGAGGCGCGCTCCTCGATGCGGACGATGCGGGCGAGGGTGTCCTTCGCGCCCGACAGATCGCCCACCAGGGCGACGCGGTCGCCGACCACCGCAGCCTTGCGGCCCAGCTCGCGGGCCTTCATAGCCATGATCGCACGGCCGTCGACGAGGCAGGTGAGCCGACCGCGGTCGACGGTGAGGACCATTCCCTCGGACGCGTCCTCGTGCTTGGGCCGGATGTTGGTGCGCGGCCGGTTGCCCCTGCGGTTGGGGCGCGTGCGGATGTCGTCCTCGTCGGTGTGCTTGCCGTAGCGGCGCATGGTCCCCTCCGCCCGTCAGTTCCCCAGCATTCCGGTCCACAGGTCGGGGAAGTCCGGCAGGGTCTTGGCCGTCGTCGCCACGTTCTCGATCTGCACGTCCTCGACCGCGAGGCCGATGACCGCGCCCGCGGTCGCCATGCGGTGGTCGTCGTACGTGTGGAACACCCCGCCGTGCAGACGGCGCGGGCGGATGTGCAGCCCGTCGGCGGTCTCGGTGACGTCGCCGCCCAGCTCGTTGATCTCCTTGGTGAGCGCCGCCAGGCGGTCCGTCTCGTGCAGCCGCAGATGGGCCACGCCCCGCAGGGTGGACGGCGAGTCCGCGAGGGCCGCGACCGCCGCGATTCCGGGCGTCAGCTCGCCCACCTCGCCCAGGTCCACATCGATGCCGTGGATGGCACCCGAAGCGGTGAATTCGAGGCCGCGCTCGGTCAGTTCGCAGGAACCGCCCATTTCGGTGAAGATCTCACGCAGCCGGTCGCCGGGCTGCGTGGTGCGCGCAGGCCAGTCGGGGATGACGACCGTGCCGCCGGTCACCAGGGCGGCCGCGAGGAACGGCTGAGCGTTGGACAGGTCCGGCTCGACGGTCAGGTCGCGGCCGAGCAGGGCGCCCGGAGTGACCCGCCAGACGTCGGGCTCGCCGCCGGACTCGGGGGTGTCCACCTGGGCGCCGACCGCGCGCAGCATGTCGACGGTCATCCGGATGTGCGGCATCGAGGGCAGCGTCGAGCCGGTGTGGCGGACCTCGACGCCCTGGTTGAAGCGGGGCGCGGACAGCAGCAGGGCGCTGACGAACTGCGAGGACGAGGACGCGTCGACCGACACCGGGCCGCCGTCCAGGGCACCGCTGCCGAGCACGGTCAGCGGCAGTGCGCCTCGCCCGTCGTCGTCGATGCGGGCACCGAGGACGCGCAGGGCGTCGATCACGCCGTGCAGGGGGCGCTCGTACGAACGCGGGTCGCCGTCGAAGCGGACGGGGCCGTCGGCGAGGGCGGCAACGGGTGGCAGGAAACGCATCACGGTGCCGGCGTTGCCGACGTCGACCGTGGCCGGGCCGTGCAGCGCGGCGGGGATCACGCGCCAGGTCTCTCCGGAGCCGTCGGGGCCGACCCCTTCTTCGATCCCGACGCCCATCGCGCGCAGCCCGGCGGCCATCAGCAGTGTGTCGCGGGAGCGCAGTGGGCGGCGCAGCCACCCCGGTTCGGAGGCGAGGGCCGCGAGCACGAGGGCGCGGTTGGTGACCGATTTCGACCCGGGCACGTGGACCGTCGCGTCGACGGCTCCGCTCGCGTGCGGGGCGGGCCAGAGGGCGGTGTGTGCGGGGTTAACGGTCATGCGCCCCACTTTAGTGGCTGGCCCAGCCCGGGGATCTTGATCAAAAGCGGCGAAATACGAGCGAAACCGTGGTCTGATATGCGAGGCGGAATGGGCCGAGCATCTATGCGCGGTCACAAGCGGTCGCGCACGGACAACCGGCCACGGTCACGGGCGCCTCGTGCTCGTCGCCGGTTCCGGTCACAGACGCAGCAGCCACCGTCCGCCTCCGGTGAGCGAGCACAGCGACACCGCGTGGAACAGGAACAGCCACAGCCCCGCCGGCACATGGGTGAGCCGCGACAACTGGTCCGCGTCCGAGTCCCCGGCTCCGCCGCGGGACCGCTTCGCCTGCAGTTCGAACGCCGGGCGCACGCCGCCGACCAGCAGGAACCACACGACCGCGTACGCGAACGCCGCCTGTACCTGCGGGTCGGCCAGCCACGACACCAGCAGGAAGGCGCCCCCGGCGAGGACCACGGTCAGCACGCCGTAGGCGTTGCGGATCATCACCAGCATCACCAGGAGCAGCGCGGTGGCCAGCCACAGCAGCAGGGTGATGTGCCCGGTGGCGAGCAGCGCCGCGCCGCCGAGGCCGAGCAGCGGGGGAGCGGTGTAGCCCGCGGCGGCCGTGAGGATCATGCCGAGGCCGCGCGGCCTGCCGCGGCTGACCGTCAGGCCGCTGGTGTCGGAGTGGAGCCGGATGCCGGTGAGGGTGCGGCCGGTGAGCAGCGCGACCAGTCCGTGGCCGCCCTCGTGCGCGATGGTGATGGCGTTGCGCGATATCCGCCACACCCCCGGCGGCACGACCACGGCGAGCGCGGCGCCCAGGGTGGCGATCACCACCCACAGATCGGGATCCGGCTGGCTGCCGAAGACCCGGTCCCAGAGGCCGGTCAGCGAGAGCGAGGTCGAGGCGAGACTTTCCATACCGGGAGTGGCTCCTGGGCTCGTCGGATCTGGCAGGGTGGCACGCATGTGCGGACGGTACGCGGCGAGTCGCAGCCCCGAGGATCTCGCGGGAATCTTTGAGATCGACAGGACGGAGCCCGAGGAGGCCCTGGCACCCGACTACAACGTGGCCCCGACCAAGGAGGTGTACGCGGTCCTGGACCGTCCTGTGAAGGACGCCGGCGACGACCGGCCGGTTCGCCAGCTGCGCAGACTGCGGTGGGGCCTCGTCCCGTCCTGGGCCAAGTCGCCCGAGGGCGGCGCCCGGATGATCAACGCGCGCGCCGAGACGGTGCACGAGAAGCCGGCGTACCGCCGCGCCTTCGCCGCCCGGCGGTGCATCGTGCCCGCCGACGGCTACTACGAGTGGGTCACCGGCCGTCAGGAGCGCGACCTGGAGGTCGAGGGCCGCAGGAAGCGGCCGCGCAAGCAGCCGTACTTCGTGCTGCCCGCCGACGGCTCGGTCTTCGCGATGGCCGGGCTGTACGAGTTCTGGCGGGACAGGACCCTGCCGGACGACCATCCGCGGGCCTGGTGGGTGACCTGCTCGGTGATCACCACAGAGGCCGAGACGACCCTCCTGGCGACGGCACCGGCCGAGGGGCCGCGCTCCCTGGTGGACATCCACCCCCGCATGCCGCTGATGCTCACCCCGGACCGCTGGGACGCCTGGCTCGACCCGTCCCGCACGGACCCCGACGACCTGCGGTCCCTGCTGGAGCCGCCGCCCCCGGGCCTGATGCGCGCCTACCCGGTCTCGACTGCGGTCAGCAACGTCCGCAACAACGGTCCGGAGCTGCTGAAGGAGCTGGCTGCACCCGAAGAGGGCACACTGTTCTGACGTGGCGGATGTAACGGATGTGGCGGATGTAACGGACGTGACGGATGTGACCGACGCACGACGTGACGGATGTGACGGACGTGACTGATGTGACGGACGTGACGGAGAGTGTCGAGACCGAGGCGGGCACGGCCCGTGTCATCTGGCACCGGGCACGGACGGCGCGGCTCGTGCTCGCGCTCGGCCACGGCGCCGGAGGGGGTGTCGAGGCGCGCGACCTGCAGGCGCTGGCCCGGGTGCTGCCCGCGCACGGCGTGAGCGTCGCGCTCGTCGAGCAGCCCTGGCGTGTCGCCGGGAAGAAGGTGGCGCCCGCGCCGAAGACGCTCGACCTGGGCTGGTGCGGCGTGTGGCCCGTCCTGGAGCGGCCCGGGCGGCCGGTGATCGCCGGCGGGCGCAGCGCCGGGGCCCGGGTCGCCTGCCGTACGGCCACCGCACTCGGCGCCCTGGCCGTCCTGGCGCTGAGCTTCCCCCTGCACCCGCCCGGCAGACCCGAGAGGTCCCGCGCGGACGAACTGCTCGGCGCGGGGGTGCCCACGCTGGTCGTCCAGGGCGGCAACGACCCGTTCGGGCGGCCGGAGGAGTTCCCGCCGGGGCCGTACGGCATGGTCGAGGTGCCCCGTGGTGATCACGGCTTCGCGGTGCCGAAGCGAGCGGACATCACCCAGGAGCGGGCCCTGGGGACGATCACCGACGCGGTGGTGGCGTGGGCTGCGTCACTCGGGTGATGCCGGGGAATGCCCCGGGACGGGCCACTGTTGTGCGGGGCAGACAGCACCGGCCGTGCTGCGCCGACCGTGCGAGAGGAAGTCCGCCGTATGGGTTCGATCATCTGCCCGAACCGTCGCAGCAGCGCTGACCTGGACTGGACGGTGCTGCACGCGGCCAAGGCCGCACCGATTCGAGCGGCGGCGGGCAAGGATGTTCGTCTATTCTCCGATTCCAGTGGGACCGGTTTCGGTCCTGCCACATCGCTGGAGGAGGTGGGTCAGGTCACCGGTACCGACGCAGGGACCGAACACGGCCAGGCGGAGCAGCCCGAGGGCCGGGGCACGGGTGTGGAATCGTCCACCGAGCGCAGCGCGCGCTTCGAACGGGACGCGCTCGAGTTCCTCGACCAGATGTACTCGGCCGCGCTGCGCATGACGCGCAACCCCGCCGATGCCGAGGACCTGGTGCAGGAGACGTACGCGAAGGCGTACGCGTCCTTCCACCAGTTCCGTGAGGGCACCAACCTCAAGGCGTGGCTGTACCGGATCCTCACCAACACGTTCATCAACTCCTACCGCAAGAAGCAGCGCGAACCCCAGCGCAGCGCGGCCGAGGAGATCGAGGACTGGCAGCTCGCGCGCGCCGAGTCGCACATGTCGACCGGTCTGCGCTCCGCCGAGTCCCAGGCGCTCGATCACCTCCCCGACTCGGACGTCAAGGAAGCGCTGCAGGCGATCCCCGAGGAATTCCGCATCGCCGTCTATCTCGCGGACGTCGAGGGGTTTGCGTACAAGGAGATCGCGGACATCATGGGGACACCCATCGGCACGGTGATGTCCCGGCTGCACCGGGGCCGTCGTCAACTGCGCGGCATGCTCGAGGATTACGCCCGTGAGCGCGGGCTGGTCCCGGCCGGTGCCGGAGAGTCGAACGAAGCGAAAGGCTCGGGCTCATGAGCTGCGGAGAGCCGCACGAGACGGACTGCAGTGAGGTGCTCAAGCATCTCTACGAGTTCCTCGACCGTGAGATGCCGGACATCGACCGCACCAAGTTCGAGCACCACTTCGAGGAGTGCTCGCCGTGCCTGGAGAAGTACGGCCTGGAGCAGGCCGTGAAGAAGCTGGTCAAGCGGTGCTGCGGCCATGACGAGGTGCCGACCGACCTGAGGGCGAAGGTCATGGGCCGCATCGAGCTGATCCGCTCGGGCCAGACGCTCCCCGAGCACGACGTGACCGCGACGCCGCAGGAGTCCTGAACTCCAGTTCGGGGAACCCGCGGCCGGGTCGCGGCGCGTATCACCCGAATGTGCTAATCCGCGGGGCGTGCACCCACGGATTCCCCCAAATGCCGCCCTCGTGCGCCGCCCTCCCCTTTAGGCTCCGGAGCCTTGATGGGCATGTCCGGGCCCGCCCCGGTTCGGGGCCGGGCGCGGGTCCGGGGGAGGTACGTCATGGGGCCGGTCCGGCCAGCGGTGCGCGTGTACGTCGGCTGCGCCGTGCTCGGCGCCCTCGTGTGCATGGCTCCCGCCGCGGACCCCCGGCTCCCCTGGCGGGCCGTCCTCCCGCTCGCCGCGCTCTACGCCGCCTTCGAACAGATCCCGCGCTGCCGCCCCGGCGGTCGCCCGGCCCCCGAGGGCCTGGGCCCCTTCTTCCCCGTGCTGCTCGCCGGCGCCTTTCTGCTGCCGCCGCCGGCCGCCGCCCTCGTGCCGCTGCCCGGGGCGCTGCTCGCCCCCGTCGCCCGGCGGCCGCAGTGGCTGCGCCGGAGCTGGCGGGCCGTCCAGCTGGCGCTCGCCGTGGCGGCCGCCTCACGGGTGCACGCGGCGCTGGGCGGCCCGGAAGCGGCCGCCGCCCCGCGCTTCCCGTACGCGCTGCTGCCGGCCGGGGCCGCCGTGGGGGCGTTCTGCCTGGTGCTGACCGCGCTCGACAGCGGGATCCTGGCGCTGGGAGCGGGCGTACCGCCCAGGTCCGCCGGGCAGCCGAGGAGGGGCCGAGAGCTCGGGGGCGCCTGGCGCGGGCTGTTCCTGGGCTCCCTCGCGCCCGTCGCCGTGCACGGTCTCGCCGGGCTGATGATGGCGGTGCTGTGGCGCAGCCTGTACGGACCGGTCGCCGCGCTGCTCGTGCTCCTGCCCATGTACCTGTCGTGCTGGGTGTTCGCCCAGTACCACCGCGAGCGCGCCGCCCACCGGGCCACCATCCGCGCCCTCGTCCAGGCCGTCGACATCAAGGACGGCTACACGCGCGGGCACAGCGAGCGGGTGGGGCAGGCATCGATGATGATCGCGCGCGAACTCGGCATGGACGACGAGCGCGTCGAGGTGCTGCGGTTCGCCGGAATCCTGCACGACATCGGCAAACTCGGCGTCCCCACAAGGCTGTTGAGGAAGGACGGCCCGCTCACGCCGGAGGAGCGGCGGATCATCGAGCTGCACCCCGAGTACGGCCACGAGATGGTCCGCGGGATCGGGTTCCTCGGTGAGGCGCGGTCGGCGATCCTCCACCACCACGAGCGCCTGGACGGCAGCGGATACCCCTACGGCCTGATGGGCACTCAGATCCCGGAGTGCGCACGGGTGGTGGCGGTCGCCGACGCCTTCGACGCCATGACCTCGACCCGCTCCTACCGGCGCGCCCGTCCCGTTGCGGCCGCGCTGCGGGAGCTGGAGCGGTGCGCGGGCGCGCAGTTCGACCCGGCGATGGTGCGGGCGCTGATCCGCGCGCTGGAGCGGTGGGGGTGCCCGGGTTCAGGGGGCTCCCCCCGATCGAGTGAAGCCGAAGGCGGGGGAGAGGCCGGGGGCGGCTGGTATCCGGCGGTGACCTCGGACGAGGAGCGTCCTACCGTGCCGTCGCCGGCCCTGCCCGCGCCCGGCCCGCTGGAGGGACAGCGGCGCGGCGGGGGCGGCGCATGACCGTGCGGGGGCTGCCTCTGGTGCTCGCCCATGCGGCGGCGGCGCTGCTCGCCGTCGGCTGCCTCGGCAGCACCCTCTGGCACGGCCTGGAGGAACCCTCCGTCGCCCTGGCCTTCGGGGTGCTCGTCGCCGTCGGGGAGCTGTCCCGGTGGAGCGACGGAGGGGAACGGGAGCCCGCGCCCCTCGGGGCGGCCGGAGCGCTCTCCTACGCCCTGCTCGGGCAGAACGCCGGGCAGCCCACCCACCACGGGGTGCCCCAGGTCGTCACCGTGGTCCTCGCGGCCGCCCTCGCCGGCTGCGTCCCGCACGTGGCCCGCGGCCGCGGACCCACCGCCGACCACCTCACCCGTCGCCTCCTCACCGCCGGCTTCGCCGCCGTCTGCTTCCAACCGGTCTACGACCATGGCAGTTTGCACGGCGGGGGCGGACCCGCCTACGCGCTGCTCGTCGTCGCCCTGCTCGTGCTCACCACCCTGTGCGACGCCGTGCTCGCCGCCGCCCTCGCGCACTCCCGCACCGGCTGGCCGTTCGGGCCGCTGCTGCGCGACGAACTGCGGGCGAGGCTCGGCATCGACTCGGCGGTGTGCGCGACCGGCGCGGTGATGTCGCTCGCCGTCGGGGTCGTGGGCCTGTGGGCGCTGCCCGTATTCTCGCTGCCGCTGCTGCTCACCCAGCTGTCCTACCGGCGGTACGCGGCCGTGCGCACCACCTACCGGCAGACCATCGCCTCTCTGGCCCGGGCCACCGAGATCGCCGGGTACACGCCCCCCGGGCACGCCCGCCGCGTGGCCGCGCTCAGCCGGGCCGTCGGCCGGGAGCTGGGCCTGTCCGAGCCGGAGCTGACCGTGCTGGAGTACGCGGCCCTCATGCACGACATCGGGCAGCTCAGCCTCGTCGACCCCGTGCCCTCCGGCGCCACCGCCGCGCTGCCCGCCGAGGAACAGCGGCGCATCGCGCTCCTCGGCGGTGCCGTCGTCCGCCAGACCGGGGTGGACGCCGCGGTGGCGGTCGTCGTGGAGCGGCAGGCGGACCTCTACCGGGAGCAACCGGTCAGCGCCAGGATCGTCCGGACCGTCAACGCGTACGAGGAGATGGCGAGGGAAGAGGCAGGACCGGGAGGACCGCTCAGCGCGCTGGAGCGCCTGCGGCTCGGCTGCGCCCGCGACTACCAGCCGGAGGTCGTGGAGTCGCTGGCCAGAGTGCTGCGGCACAGGGGCGGTGCCGCGGTCCACCCGGGCGGCCGGCTCCGGGGGAGCCCCGGTCGGGTGCCGTGGTGAAGACGGACGGGCGGTCTGACCCTGCCGTCATCGGGGTAACCCATGGGTAATGAGCGCCCGTCCGGCGCTACGTGGTTGGATGCGAGGAGAGGGGGCCGGGGGCGCGGCGCGGCCGTGGCCCCGTGGACGCCGAGCGACCGGCAGACGGGAAGCGCAAGGGACTGGCAGGCGGGAATCGTGAGGATCTTCGGCAAGGGACGGCACCGGCCCTCCGCCTCCTGGCGGCAGGCCACCGACCGCGCGTTCACGCTGATCGGCGACGGGCGGTACGAGGATGCGGGGGCGCTGCTGACCCGTGCCGCGGACCTGGAGCCATGGCTGTCGGAGTCCTGGTTCAACCTTGCGCTGCTGCACAAGTTCCGCCACGACTGGGAGCAGGCCCGCACCGCCGGGCTGCGCGCCGTGGCCCTGCTCGACCGCGAGACCGGGGCGCCCGACTGGTGGAACGTGGGCATCGCCGCCACCGCCCTGCAGGACTGGCCGCTGGCCCGCCGAGCCTGGCAGGCGTACGGCCTGCGGGTGCCCGGCGGTGCGACCGCCTCCGGAGAGCCCTTCGGCATGGAGCTGGGCAGCGCGGCGGTGCGGCTGTCGCCGGAGGGTGAGGCGGAGGTCGTCTGGGGGCGCCGGCTGGACCCCGCCCGCATGGAGGTGCTCTCCATCCCGCTGCCGTCCTCCGGGCGTCGCTGGGGCGAGGTGGTGCTGCACGACGGCGTCCCGCACGGCGAGCGCACGACGGCCGCCGGGCACGCCTACCCCGTCTTCGACGAGATCGAGTTGTGGGCGCCCTCGCCGGTGCCCACCTGGGTCGTGCTGCTGGAGGCCGAGACCGAGGACGACCGGGACGCACTGGAGCAGCTGGCCGCCGACGCGGGCTTCGCCGCCGAGGACTGGTCCTCGTCCGTGCGGCTGCTGTGCCGGATGTGCTCCGAGTCGCGGATGCCGTCCGACGAGGGCGACGGCGAGCACCTGGACCCGCACGACCACAGCGAGCCCGGGCACCCGGGACCGCTGGGGCACCGCACGGACGGGCAGCTGTGGGTGCCCGAGCGCGAGTGCGGCATCGCGGCGCCCGCCTCCCTGGTGCGCGGGCTGCTCGACGGCTGGGTCGCGGACAGCCCGGACTCCCGGGACTGGCGGGACCTCGAAGAGGTCTGCTGACACCGTCCCGCCCCAGGATCCCGGGGAAGGCACCCGGCCCCGCCCCGTAGGCTGTACGGGCAGGTTTCTCCAAGGTTGCAGGAAGGCGTACGTCGTCATGGCGCAGCAGGACACCGATCAGCAGCACGCGGGCGTGCTCCCCGTGGACGACGAGGGCTTCGTCATCGACACCGAGGACTGCCAGGAGCGCGAGGCAGCCTGGCGCGAGCGCGGCACCTCGCGGCCGATCACGGTGGTCGGTAACCCGGTGCTGCACAAGGAGTGCGCGGACGTCACGGAGTTCGGCGAGGAACTGGAGCGGCTGGTGGCGGACATGTTCGCCAGCCAGCGCACCGCCGAGGGCGTGGGACTCGCCGCCAACCAGATCGGCGTCGACCTGAAGGTCTTCGTCTACGACTGCCAGGACGACGAGGGCGTCCGGCATGTCGGCGTCGTCTGCAACCCACGGCTCGTGGACCTGCCCGCCGACCGGCGCCGCCTGGACGACAGCAACGAGGGCTGCCTGTCCGTGCCCACCGCGTACGCGCCGCTCGCCCGCCCCGACTACGCCGAGGTGACGGGGCAGGACGAGAAGGGCAACCCCGTCAAGGTGCGCGGTACCGGGTACTTTGCCCGGTGTTTGCAGCACGAGACGGACCACCTGTACGGCTACCTCTACATCGACCGGCTGTCCAAGCGGGAGCGCAAGGACGCCCTGCGGCAGATGGCCGAGAACGCGCCGCGCTACCCCGTGGTGGCCAACGACTGAGCCGGCCGAGGGGGCGGGAGAGCCCCCGACGCCGATACCGACGCCGACGCCTGGCCGGGTTCCCCCGGCCAGGCGTCGTTCATATGTGCGACGCACATTCGAGCCCTTGGACATGCCAATTGATCAATAATCAGTCACCGAGGGGGCATTCTCGGCACAGTGGGGTAGTGCGTGGAGCAAATCCGTTCCCACAGCGGTCAGTTGTGGTGCTGAATGGAAAGCGCTGAGATACGCAACGGGCGCACGCCCGGCACGGCAGGGGGGGCGGAGCGCCGACTGGCGGCTGAGAGGGGTTTGTCCGTGCCAGCTTTCCCGTACAGCACTTCATCCATGACAAGGGTGGTCGCGGTTCCACCGGCACTCTCCCTGCCGGTGATCGAGGCCGCGTTTCCCCGCCGACTGCACCCGTATTGGCCCCGTCTGCAGGAGAAGACGCGTTCCTGGCTGCTGGAAAAGCGGCTCATGCCGGCGGACAAGGTCGAGGAACACGCCGACGGCCTGCGCTACACCGACCTCATGGCGGGCTACTACATCGGCGCGCCCGACGACGTCCTGCAGGCGATCGCCGACTACAGTGCGTGGTTCTTCGTCTGGGACGACCGGCACGACCGCGACATCGTCCACCGGCGGCCCACCGCCTGGCGGAGGCTGAAGCTGCAGCTGCATGCCGCCCTCGACTCCCCACGGACCCACCTGTACCACGTGGATCCCCTGGTCGCAGGGCTCGCGGACAGTGTGATGCGGCTGTACTCGTTCCTCAGTGAGAAGTGGAACGCCCGCTTCGCCCGGCACTTCCACGCGGTGATCGAGGCGTACGACCGCGAGTTCCGCAACCGCACCTCGGGCACCGTCCCGACCGTCGACGCCTATCTCGAACTCCGGCGGCTCACCTTCGCGCACTGGATCTGGACCGATCTGCTTGAGCCGAGTGCGCGGCACGAAATGCCCGACGCCGTACGGAAACACCCCGCGTACCGGCGGGCGGCACTGCTGAGCCAGGAATTCGCCGCCTGGTACAACGACCTGTGTTCGCTTCCCAAGGAAATCGCGGGCAAAGAGGTCCACAATCTCGGAATCAGTCTCATTCACCATCGGGGACTGACGCCCGAAGAGGCCGCCGAAGAGGTGCGGCGAAGGGTCGAGGGCTGCATATCCGATTTCCTCGCCGCGGAGAAGGATGCGCTGCGGTTCGCGGACGCACTCGCCGACGGGACCGTGCAGGGAAGCGAATTGAGCACCGCAGTGAAGAGGATCGTCGCGAATATGCGGAACTGGTTCAGCACCGTGTACTGGTTCCACCACGAGTCCGGCCGGTACATGGTCGACAGCTGGGACGACCGCTCGACACCCCCGTACGTCGACAATCAAGCGGCAGGTGAGAAATGACCCGGAAATCCTCTCCCAACCCCCCGGCTCCCCCCGGCGAGCCGGCGCCCCCGCGGCCCGGTCCATCGGCGGAGGGGCGGCTTGCGCCCCTCGCGGCCGGCGGTGTCCCCGGGCTCGGGCACGGCTGGAAACTGGCCCGCGACCCACTGGGCTTCCTGTCCCGGCTCCGCGACGACGGCGACGTCGTACGGCTGAGGTTCGGCCCGAAGACGGTGTACGCCATCACCACCCCGGCGCTCACCGGGGCGCTCGCGCTGAACCCCGACTTCCACATCGGCGGCCCCCTGTGGGAGTCCCTGGAGGGCCTGCTCGGCAAGCGGGGCGTGGCCACCAGCAACGGCCCGCTGCACCAGCGTCAGCGGCGGGCGATCCAGCCCGCCTTCCGGCAGGACGCCATTCCCGGCTACGGACCGGTCATGGCGGAGGAGGCGCAGGCGCTCGTGGAGCGCTGGCGGTCCGGCCGGCCCTTCGACGTCACGGCGGAGGCGTTCCGGGTGGCCGTCCGCGTCACCGCCCGCTGCCTGATGGGCGGCACATACATGGACGCGCGGGCCGACCGGATCTGCGCCGCCCTCGCGACGCTCTTCAGCGGCATGTACCAGCGGATGGTCATGCCGCTCGGGCCGCTGTACCGGCTGCCGATTCCGGCCAATCGCGAATTCAACCGGGCTTTGGCCGATTTGCATCTCCTGGTCGACGAGATCGTCGCCGCCCGCCGGGCGTCCGGTCAAAAACCGAACGATTTGCTGATGGCTTTGCTGGAAGCGAAGGACGAGAATGGCGAGCCCATTGGGGAGCAGGAGATCCACGACCAGGTCGTCGCGATAGTCACGGCAGGCAGCGAAACAGTCGGCTCCATGGTCATGTCGCTCCTCCAGGTCCTCACCGATCACCCCGAACAGGCGGACAAGATCCACGACGAGGTGAAAACTGTCGTGGGTGACCGGGCGGTCGTATTCGAGGACATCCCGAAGCTGACGCACACCGCGAATGTCATCGTCGAGACAATGCGTTTGCGTCCCGCCGTATGGATATTGACGCGGCGGTCGGTCGCCGACACGCAACTCGGTGGGTATCGCATTCCGGCCGGGTCGGACGTCGTGTACAGCCCCTACGCGATCCAGCGCGATCCACGGTCGTACGAGCGCCACGAGGAGTTCGCCCCCGACCGCTGGCTGCCGGAGCGGGCCAAGGACGTGCCCAAGTACGCGATGAGCCCCTTCGGGGTGGGCAACCGGAAGTGCCCGGGCGACCACTTCTCGATGGCCGAACTCACGCTCATCACGGCGGCGATGGCGTCGGCGTACCGCTTCGAGCAGGCGCCGGGCTCCGACGACAGGCTCCGTATCGGGATCACGCTCCGCCCGCGCCGGCTGCTGCTGAAGGCCCTGTCCCGGTGAGGCGCGGGCGCACGTTCAGGCGGCCTGCGGGCCCCTGAACGTGCGCCTGTAGGCGTTCGGCGTCGTGCCCAGGGCGCGGACGAACTGATGGCGCAGCGCCGCCGCCGTGCCGAAGCCGGTGCGGTCGGCGATCGCGTCCATCGTCTCATCGGTGCGCTCCAGCAACTCCTGGGCGAGCAGTACCCGTTGGCGCAGGATCCAGCGGTACGGGGTGGTGCCGGTCTCCTGCTGGAACCGGCGGGCGAAGGTGCGCGGCGACATATGGGCGCGGGCGGCGAGTTGCTCGACCGTCACCTCCTCGTCGAGGTGCCGCTCCACCCACGCCAGCACCTCCGCGACCGTGTCGCACTGCGACCGCGGCAGCGGCCTCTCGATGTACTGGGCCTGGCCGCCGTCGCGGTGCGGCGGTACCACCATGCGCCGGGCGATCCTGTTGGCGACGTCCGGCCCCTGCTCCTTGCGCACGATGTGCAGGCAGGCGTCGATGCCGGCCGCGGTGCCCGCGGAGGTGATCACCGGATCCTCGTCGACGTACAGCACGTCCGGTTCGACGACGGCCCGCGGGAAGCGCCGGGCGAGTGTGTCCGCATGGCGCCAGTGCGCCGCGCAGCGCCGCCCGTCCAGCAGCCCGGCGGCGCCCAGCACGAAGGCGCCGGAGCAGACACTGAGCACCCGGGCCCCGCGCCCGGCGGCCCGGCGCAGCGCGTCCAGGAGCTCCGGCGGGTACGACCGCGACACATAGGTCTCCCCGGCCGGCACGGCGATCAGGTCGGCCTCCTCCAGCCGTTCGAGCCCGTGCGCGGCGGACAGGGTGAATCCGCAGTTGGCACGGAGCACGGGCCCCTCGGCCGAGGCGACCGCGAAGTCGTACACGGGCAGTCCCTCGTCGCTGCGGTCGATGCCGAACACCTCGCAGACGACGCCGAGTTCGAAGGGGTGCACGCCGTCGAGGAGGACGGCCGCCACGTTCTTCAGCATGGGACCAGTGTGCCGCAGAAGTGGCAGTAATTCGAGGGTGTGCGGCAGTCCTGCCACTCACGGTAAGGGGCATCCGGCGGGACAGTGGTGTCCATGGATGCGACACACGCAGAAGCCCTCACCGGAATGCTCACCGTCCTCGTCCTCCTCGTCCTCCTCGTCCTGCCCTCACTGATCGGCATCGCGCACGAACGCCGTGTCGACCGCCGGATCAGGCAGGCCGGGGAGGCACGCGAGGAGGCAGGTGGTCAGAAGTCCTCGTCGAGGTCGACGGTCCCCTCCACCGCGACCTGGTACGCCGAAGGGCGCCGCTCGAAGAAGTTGGTCAGCTCCTGAACGCCCTGGAGCTCCATGAAGGAGAAGGGGTTCTCCGAGCCGTACACCGGGGCGAAGCCCAGGCGCATGAGGCGCTGATCGGCGACGCACTCCAGGTACTGCCGCATCGATTCGGTGTTCATGCCCGGCAGGCCGTCACCGCACAGGTCGCGCGCGAACTGCAGCTCGGCCTCGACGGCCTCCCGCAGCATGTCGGTGACCTGCCGCCCCAGCGCGTCGTCGAAGAGGTCCGGCTCCTCCTTGCGCACCGTGTCGACCACCTCGAAGGCGAATCCCATGTGCATTGTCTCGTCGCGGAACACCCAGTTGGTGCCCGTGGCCAGACCGTGCAGCAGGCCGCGGCCGCGGAACCAGTAGACGTACGCGAAGGCCCCGTAGAAGAACAGGCCCTCGATGCAGGCCGCGAAGCAGATGAGGTTGAGGAGGAAGCGGCGGCGGTCGGTCGCCGTCTCCAGCCGGTCGATACTCTCCACCGAGTCCATCCACCGGAAGCAGAACCGTGCCTTCTCGCGGATCGACGGGATGTTCTCGATCGCCGCGAAGGCGGCTGCGCGCTCCTGCGGATCGGGGAGATAGGTGTCCAGCAGCGTCAGATAGAACTGGACGTGCACGGCCTCCTCGAAAAGCTGGCGGGACAGGTACAGCCGCGCCTCGGGGGAGTTGATGTGCTTGTACAGGGTCAGCACGAGGTTGTTGGCCACGATCGAGTCGCCCGTCGCGAAGAACGCGACCAGCCGGCCGATCAGGTGCCGCTCCGCGGGGGTGAGTCTGGCGAGGTCGGCGACGTCCGAGTGGAGGTCGACCTCCTCGACGGTCCAGGTGTTCTTGACGGCGTCCCGGTAGCGCTCGTAGAAGTCGGGGTAGCGCATGGGGCGCAGGGTCAGTTCGAAGCCAGGGTCGAGCAGGTTCGCGCTCTTCTTCGGCGGGTGGAGGGACATCACTGGCATGCCTCGCAGGACTCGGGGTTCTCAAGGGAGCAGGCGACCGCGCCGGGGTCCGCGGCGGCCTGCTGCACGGGGACGGCCGCCCGGGCGGCACGGGCGATGCGGGTCGCCGGGCGCGAGCGCAGGTAGTACGTCGTCTTCAGGCCCCGCTTCCAGGCGTATGCGTACATCGAGGAGAGCTTGCCGATGGTCGGCGTCTCCATGAACAGGTTCAGGGACTGGCCCTGGTCCAGGAACGGGGTGCGGGCGGCGGCCATGTCGATCAGCCCGCGCTGCGGGATCTCCCATGCCGTGCGGTACAGCGTCCGCACGTCCTCGGGGATCCAGGCGAAGTCCTGCACCGAGCCGTTCGCCTCGCGCAGCGCCTCCCGGGTGCGGGCGTCCCAGACGCCCAGCTTCTTCAGATCCTCGACCAGGTAGGAGTTGACCTGGAGGAACTCCCCGGACAGCGTCTCGCGCTTGAACAGATTGGACACCTGCGGCTCGATGCACTCGTACACACCCGCGATGGACGCGATGGTGGCGGTCGGCGCGACGGCGAGCAGCAGCGAGTTGCGCATGCCGACGGCCGCGATCCGTTTCCGCAGCGCCGCCAAGCGCTCCGGCCAGGCCGGTTCGACATCGTAGTGGTCGGGGTGCAGCACACCCTGCGCGGTACGGGTCTTCTCCCAGGCCGGCAGCGGGCCGTGGACCTCGGCGAGGTCGGCGGAGGTCTCGTACGCGGCGAGCATGATGCGCTCGGCGATACGGGTGGACAGCGCCTTCGCCTCGGGTGAGCCGAAGGGCAGGCGCAGCTTGAAGAACACGTCCTGCAGACCCATCACTCCCAGGCCCACCGGGCGCCACTCGGAGTTGGAGCGGCTCGCCTGCGCGGTCGGGTAGTAGTTGATGTCGACGACGCGGTCCAGGAAGGTGACGGCGGTACGGACCGTGGCGTCCAGCCGCTCCCAGTCGAGGTCACCGCTCGCCGCGTCGGCGAACGCGCCGAGATTGACCGACCCCAGATTGCAGACCGCCGTCTCCCCGTCGTGCGTGACCTCCAGGATCTCGGTGCAGAGGTTGGAGGAGTGGATGACGTGGCCCGGTCGTGCCGTCTGGTTGCCGGTGCGGTTGGCGGCGTCCTTGAAAGTCATCCAGCCGTTGCCGGTCTGGGCGAGCGTGCGCATCATGCGGCCGTACAGATCGCGGGCCGGGATGGTCCTGCGGGCGAGCCCGGCGGCCTCCGCCGCCCGGTAGGCGGCGTCGAACTCCTCGCCCCACAGGTCGGCCAGCTCCGGCACGTCGGACGGTGAGAACAGCGACCACGGCCGGTCGGCCTCGACCCGGCGCATGAACTCGTCCGGGACCCAGTGCGCGAGGTTGAGGTTGTGGGTGCGGCGGGCGTCCTCACCGGTGTTGTCCCGCAGTTCGAGGAACTCCTCGATGTCGGAGTGCCAGGTCTCCAGGTACACCGCGGCGGCGCCCTTGCGCCGGCCGCCCTGGTTCACCGCGGCGACCGAGGCGTCCAGGGTCTTCAGGAACGGGACGATGCCGCCTGAGTGCCCGTTGGTGCCGCGGATGAGGGATCCGCGGGAGCGGATGCGGGAGAACGACAGCCCGATGCCACCGGCGTGCTTCGAGAGGCGGGCGACCTGGTGGTAGCGCTCGTAGAGGGAGTCCAGCTCGTCCTTCGGGGAGTCGAGGAGGTAGCAGGACGACATCTGGGGGTGCCGCGTGCCGGAGTTGAAGAGCGTGGGGGAGGAGGGGAGGTAGTCGAGGCGGCTCATCAGCCGGTAGAGCGCGGCGACCTCGTCCACGGGCCGGGAGCCCGGCTCCGAGCCGAGCACCGTGTCCTCGGCGAGGCCGCAGGCGACGCGCAGCATGAAGTACTGCGGTGTCTCGACGGTCCTGCGGGTGATCGGGTGCCGCAGGAGGTAGCGGCTGTGCAGGGTGCGCAGCCCGAAGTAGCCGAAGCGGTCGTCGGCAAAGGGGTCCACGAGCGCGTCGAGCCGGTCGGCGTGCAGGCGCACGAACGCGGCGGTGCGGTCGGAGATGAGCCCTTCCCGGTGGCCGGCGGCGATGGACTCGGTGAACGAGGTGACGCCCTGTGAGGCGGCCTCGGCGCGGATCCCGATCGTCAGCAGCCGGGCGGCCAGCCTTGAGTAGGAGGGGTCCTCGGAGATGAGGCCGGCGGCCGCTTCCGTGGCCAGCTCGCGCAGCTCCGACTCGTCCGCATGCGCCGACCGGCCGCGCAGCGCGGCGGCGGTGACCCGGCCCGGGTCGGCGTCCGGAAGGTCGGCGGTCAGCTCGGTCAGGGTCCGCAGCAGCGCGGCACCGGGACCGTCCCTTTCGCCGGTCACCGCCGGTGTCGTGGACGCAGTCGCTGAAACCGGGTCGGCTGGCGCGATGGTCACGTAGGGCTCTCCCTCGCTCGGCACGGGGCCTTGCGGAGGGCGGGGCGGTTCACGAGCGCACGCGGCGTCGCGTCACCGGCCCATTCCACGAGGCCCGGACGTCAGGGCGCCGGGCCGGACGGCCGGGCGCGCTGTCGGCAGGTCCTCGGACTGACGCTCGTGCGCGCACACGGGGGCGAGCATGCACAAGTACACCGTTGCGGGACAGTTCCGGATTCGCACCGGATTCCCCTGCGGCGACAGCGAGCATGAGCATACATCTTGTGTCGGGGTTCGATGCCACCCCCAGATGTTGTGTCTTGTCGGCTTCGGGGTGCGTCAGAGGGGCAACTCATAGGTGAGGAGGGCGATGTCGAGGTGCGGGACGGGGGTCCAGTCGCGCCCGGGGGTGCGGACGAAGCCCAGGCGCTCGTAGATGCGGTGGGCGGTGCGCATCGTGCGCTGGGTCGACAGGACGATCCGGACACAGCCGTCCGTGGCCCGCGCCCGGTCGACGCAGGCGCGTACGAGGGCCTCGCCGATCCCCTGGCCCCGGGCCGCGTGGGAGACGGCGAGCATCCTCATCTCGGCCTCCCCGGGGCGGGCGATGTCGGCCATGGGGCCCCCGTCCGGCACGAAGGTCACCCCGCCGAGCACGCTCCCCCGGGCAGAGGGGACGCTCGTGCGCTCGATCGCCACCAGCACCTCCGCGGCGGCGGCCCGCTTGGCCACGTCCCTCAGCTCACCGAGGTACTCGTCGCTCTCCCCGAAGTCCAGGAGGCCGTCTCGCAGGTACGCCTGTGCGGTGATCTCCCCGAGCGTCTCGTAGTCCCCGGGTTCCGCCTGCCGGATCGCGATGTCCATGAGGGTCAGTGTGCAGGACGGGTACGACAACGGGCCGCCGGATCACTCCGGCGGCCCGTCCTCAGGTCCGGCTCAGTGTGCGGTGCCCGCCGTGGCCGGCGGCAGTTCCACCTGCACCCCGGGGTCGCCCGCGTCCGCCGTGTAGTCGCCCGGCTGGGTCTCGTCGACGCCTTCCGGAGCCTTGACCGCCTTCAGGACGAGGGTCAGCACCACGGTGACCGCGACGTTCAGCACGAACGCCGTCAGGCCGATGTAGCCGATCTCGCCGATGCCGGGGATCTCCTTCGCCGAGCCGCCGAAGTGCTTCTTGGTCGGGGAGGCGACGCCGTACGCGGCGACCGTGCCGTACACCATGCCGACCGCCCAGCCCGCCAGTAGCGCCCAGCGGTGGAACCAGCGGGTGAACAGGCCGCCGACCAGGGCCGGGAAGGTCTGCAGGATCCAGATGCCGCCGAGCAACTGGAAGTTGATGGCCACCGTCTTGTCCATCGTCAGGACGAAGAGCAGGGCGCCCACCTTCACCAGCAGCGACACCGCCTTGGAGACCCTGGTCTCCTGGTGGGGTGTGGCGTCCGGCTTGATGAAGTCCTTGTAGATGTTGCGGGTGAACAGGTTCGCCGCCGCGATCGACATGATCGCCGCGGGGACGAGCGCCCCGATGCCGATCGCCGCGAACGCCACGCCCGCGAACCAGTCCGGGAACATGTCCTCGAACAGCTGCGGGATCGCCAGCTGGCCGTTCTTCACGTTGACACCGGCCGCGATGGCCATGAAGCCGAGCAGCGCGAGCAGACCCAGCATCACCGAGTACAGCGGCAGGATCGTGGTGTTGCGGCGGATCACCTCACGGCTGCGTGAGGACAGCGTCGCGGTGATCGAGTGGGGGTACATGAACAGCGCGAGCGCCGAGCCCAGCGCGAGGGTCACGTATGTCCACTGGCCCGCCTCCGGCGTCACCAGCGCCCCGCGCGGCTTGCCCGTCGCCGGGTTCGTCTGCGAGAACGCCTGGCCGGCCTTGGCGAAGATGTCGTCGAAGCCGCCCAGCTTGATCGGGATGTAGATGATCGCCACCGCGATGACGATGTAGATCAGCGCGTCCTTCACGAACGCGATCAGGGCGGGCGCCCGCAGACCCGAGGAGTACGTGTACGCCGCCAGCACGCCGAAGGCGATCAGCAGCGGCAGGTCCTTCACGAACCAGTGCGTGCTCTCGCCGCCACCCACGCCCATCACGTCCAGCACGGCCTGGATGCCGACCAGCTGGAGCGCGATGTACGGCATCGTCGCCAGGATGCCGGTGACCGCCACCGCCAGCGACAGGCCCTTCGAGCCGAAGCGGCCGCGTACGAAGTCCGACGTCGTCACGTAGCCGTGCCGGTGCGACACCGACCACAGACGGGGCAGGAACATGAAGATCAGCGGGTAGACCAGGATCGTGTACGGCACCGCGAAGAAGCCCATCGCGCCCGCCGCGTAGATCGCCGCCGGCACGGCCACGAAGGTGTACGCCGTGTAGAGGTCGCCGCCGAGCAGGAACCAGGTGATCCAGGTGCCGAACGACCGTCCGCCCAGGCCCCATTCGTCCAGGGTGTGCTCGTTGTCGGCCTTGCGCCAGCGTGCCGCCAGGAAGCCCATGACGCTCACGGCCAGGAAGAAGAAGACGAAGACGCCGAGCGCCACGCCGTTCACGCCGTCCTTCATTCCGCCGCACCGCCCTTCTGCGAGGCCTGGGCGCGCTGGTCACGCTGCCACAGCTTGTACGCGATCATCGTCAGCGCCGTGGAGATCAGCACCCACAGCATCTGGTACCAGTAGAAGAAGGGGATGCCGATGAAGGCCGGGTCCGTCTTGGCATAGGACCCGACCCACAGCATCGCGACAAAGGGAGCTAGGAGGCAGAGGGCGATGATGACGCGCACAGGCGTCACCACCGCCGTTCCTCTTGCAGTGGGCTCGTTCGACATGGGCGGCTCCGTCTCCTCACTGATCACTGGTGGTAACGCGCAGGCAATGTAGGTGACGGTGTCTGGAATGCGGAAGCCCCCTCCGCATATCGGTTTCCAACAGCAATAGGAACCCCCGGGGGTATATACCTCTGGGTAGTCCGTACGCACCCGTAGGAGTGCGCAGCGTGACGGAACGGGGGCAGGGAAACGTTCTGGGTGGGCACCGGGCCGTCCTCCCGTCCGTGCGGCGACGGGAGGACCGTAGAGCAGCTTCGGGGGCGGCGCCATACCGCCCGCAGCGTTGTTCTACTCGGTGGGCCGCTTCAGCCTCGCCACGAACTTGTAGCGGTCGCCGCGGTAGACGGACCGCACCCACTCCACCGGCTGGCCCTCCCGGTCCAGGGAGTGCCGCGAGAGCATCAGCATCGGCAGGCCCACGTCCGTGCCGAGCAGGCCGGCCTCGCGCGGGGTGGCCAGCGACGTCTCGATGGTCTCCTCGGCCTCGGCGAGGTGGACGTCGTAGACCTCCGCGAGCGCCGTGTACAGCGAGGTGTACTTCACCAGCGACCGGCGCAGCGCCGGGAAGCGCTTCGCGGACAGGTGTGTCGTCTCGATGGCCATCGGCTCGCCGCTCGCCAGCCGCAGCCGTTCGATGCGCAGCACCCGGCCGCCGGGCGCGATGTCGAGCAGCCCGGCGAGCATGTCGTCGGCGGTGATGTAGCCGATGTCCAGCAGCTGCGAGGTCGGCTCCAGGCCCTGGGCCCGCATGTCCTCGGTGTACGAGGTGAGTTGCAGCGCCTGCGAGACCTTCGGCTTGGCGACGAACGTGCCCTTGCCCTGGATGCGCTCCAGGCGGCCCTCGACGACCAGTTCCTGCAGGGCCTGGCGCACCGTTGTGCGCGAGGTGTCGAACTCGGCCGCCAGCGTGCGCTCGGGCGGCACCGGCGTCCCGGGCGGCAGCGTCTCCGTCATCTCGAGCAGATGCTTCTTCAGGCGGTAGTACTTAGGCACGCGCGCGGTGCGGACGGTCGCCCCGCCCTCGCTCTCCGCACTGCTGACGTCGGTGCTCATGCTCTGCCTTCCCGGCTCCGGATGCCGAAGCGACCGACAGGCCCGTCGGTCACGGCTCACATCGTGGCACGGCTTCACGGGGGCGGATGCCCCCGGACGCTTCGTGATCCCCGTTACACGGCCGGGGATCCCCTCTGTATACCGCCGGTGTCCCAGATGGTCTAGTCCATCTCGCCCATGTGGTCCAGTCGGGCCCGCTCGCTCGGACCGTGCCCGTTTTTGCTGGGTTCCTACTTAAAGGTCCTTGCATATGTAGGTCCCGTAACGGACGCCGGGAGTGCTTCACGCGCCCTTGACACGCCTATTGGTCTGGGCCAAGCTCCCCGGTACTGGTCTACACCATTGGTCCAGTCCCGGCCCCACGTGCCGTACTCGTCGTCAGTCGCCGCGGGGACAAGGGGGGTTTGTGGCATCCCTGAGGAGGGTGGCGTGAAGCGCAAGCTGACAGCCGCGATCGGTATCGCGGGCATGATGGTCTCCATCGCGGCGTGCGGGGGCGGTGACGGCAAGTCCGGGGACAAGGGAGCGGACGCCAAGGAGCTCACCGTCTGGCTGACGGTCGACGCGCAGAACAACTGGCCGGCGCTGGTGAAGGCGGCCGACGACGCGCTGGTGAAGAAGCACCCCGGTCTCACGATCAAGCACGAGTACTACGGCTGGCCGGACAAGAACACCAAGCTCGACGCGGTGCTCGCCACCGACAAGGCGCCCGACGTGGTCGAGATGGGCAACACCGAGATGCTCGGCTACATGGTCAAGGGCGCCTTCGCCCCCGTCGACCCGGCCGCGTTCGACAACTCCGCCCAGTGGCTGGACGGCCTCAAGGCATCGGTGACGTACGACGGCAAGACCTACGGAGTCCCGTACTACGCCGGCGGCCGCGTCGCCAACTGGCGCAAGGACATCGCCGCTTCGGTCGGCGTGAAGACGCCCCCGAAGACGTACCGGGAGCTGACCGCCGTCCTGGACAAGATCCAGAAGCGGGAGGGCGGCACGTTCAACGCCTGGTACCAGCCGACGCGCGACTGGTACGCGGCCATGTCCTTCGTCTACGACGCGGGCGGCTCCATCGCCGAGGAGGAGGGCGGCCGGTGGAAGGCCGGCCTCTCCTCGCCCGAGTCCCTCAAGGGCCTCACCGAGTTCAAGACGATCGTCGACAAGTACATGCACGGCGACAAGACCAAGGACGAGTCCGACCGCTACATCGTCTACGGCCAGGGCAAGTCCGCCATGATCTTCGGCGCCGCGTGGGAGGGCGCGACGGCGGCCGACCCGAAGAACGACAAGACCGGCAAGCTGAAGAACAACCTCGAGAACTTCGTGATGCCCGGTCCGTCCGGCAAGAACATCCCGGTCTTCCTGGGCGGTTCGGACCTCGCGATCCCCGTGAAGTCCAAGGCGCAGGCGCTGGCCGCCGAGTGGATCAACGCCTTCACCGGCTCCGAGGGGCAGAAGGGCCTGATGGCCAAGGGCAACCTGCCCAACAACAAGACCGACCTCGCCACCCTGAAGAACGACCCGGCGACGGCGGTCCCGGCCACGGCGGCCGAGTCCAACTGGTTCGTCCCGATGGCACCGGGCTGGGGCCAGGTCGAGAAGGCGCAGATCCTGCAGACCATGCTGCAGGCCATCGGCACCGGCAAGAAGTCGGTCGAGGCCGCCGCGAAGGACGCGGACGTCGCCATCGACAAGGTCATCAACACCAAGTGACGGCAGCGCGGGGCCCGTTGACCCGGGGGGTGTTCGGGGCGGGCCCCGCACCGTACGGCCGCTGAGGAGCGCGCGATGAGTGCCGCAGACACGACCACCCCTGCCAAGCCGCCGCCGTCGCGGCCGGCGCCGCCACCGGACGCCGTCGTCAGGCCGCGCAGACAGCGGACGCCGGGCGGGGCCGCCGTCCCCTGGGCGCTGCTCGCCCCCTGTCTGCTGGTCCTCGCCCTGGTGATGGGCTATCCGCTGGTACGCCTGGTCACCCTGGCCTTCCAGAAGTTCGGCCAGTCGCAGCTGTGGGGCTTCCAGCCCCCCGAGGCGGTCGGCCTCGCCAATTTCACCGGCGTCCTCGGTGACGGCGAGTTCTGGGCGGTCGTGGTGCGCACGATCCTCTTCGCCGCCGGCTCGGTGGTCTTCACCATGGTCGCCGGCATGCTGATCGCGCTGCTGCTCCAGCGGGTCTCCGGCTGGGTGAAGACGCTCGTCAACATCGTGCTCGTAGCCGGCTGGGGCATGCCGGTCATCGTCGCGACCACGGTCTTCAAGTGGCTCTTCGACTCGGACTACGGCGTCTTCAACGCGCTGCTCAGCAAGCTGCCGGGGGTCGACATGATCGGTCACAACTGGTTCGCGAGCGGGCCCCAGGGGCTGGCCGTGATCATGCTGCTCGTGGTGTGGGGCGCCGTCCCGTTCGTGGTGATCACGCTCGGCGCGGGCCTCACCCAGGTCCCGAAGGAACTCCAGGAGGCGGCACGGCTCGACGGCGCGGGCTCCTGGGGCGTCTTCCGCCATGTCACCCTCCCGGTCCTCAAGCCGGTCATCGTGATGCTCACCACTCTGTCCGTCATCTGGGACATGGGCGTCTTCCCGCAGGTCTTCGTGATGCGCGGCGGCCACCCCGAGGCCGAGTTCCAGTTGCTCACCACGTACTCGTACGACAAGGCGTTCGTCGTCAACGACTACGGGCAGGGCTCCGCGATCGCGCTGCTCACCGTGCTGCTGCTGCTCGGCGTCGTCGCCGTCTACATGCGTCAGATGCTGAAGATCGGAGAGGTGGAATGAGCGCGACAGCGCTGTCCGGGCGCACCGCCGCCCGCCGCCGGGGGACCTCCAGGCTCGGCTGGAACCTCCTTGGCCTGCTGGTCTTCGTCACCGCGGGCTTCCCCGTCTACTGGATGGCCGACACCGCCTTCAAACCGGCGAAGGACGCCATCGACCCGGACCCCAGCCTGCTGCCGACCGGGGTCACGCTGGACAACTTCAGCCGCGCGCTGACCATCGCGGACTTCTGGGGGCCGGTCGCCCGCAGCCTGATCGTGTCGTTGTCGGTGGTCGCGATCGGCATCGTCGTCGGCATGCTGGCCGCGCTCGCCATCTCCCGCTTCGCCTTCCGCGGCCGGAAGATCGTGATCGTGGGCATCCTGGCGGTCCAGATGATCCCGCTCGTGGCCATGATCATCCCGGTTTTCCTGCTCCTCAACGACCTCGGCCAGTACGACAGGCTGTCGGGCCTGATCATCACGTATCTGACCTTCATCCTCCCCTTCACGGTGTGGACCCTGCGCGGCTTCATCGTCAACATCCCGCGCGAGCTGGAGGAGGCGGCGATGGTGGACGGCTGCTCACGCACCGGCGCCTTCCTGCGCGTGGTCTTTCCGCTGCTCGCCCCCGGCCTGGTCGCCACGTCGGTCTACGGCTTCATCCAGGCGTGGAACGAGTATCTGTACGCCCTGATGCTGATGAGCCAGCAGAACCAGACCGCGACCGTCTGGCTGGGTAACTTCACCACCAAGCACGGCACCGAGTACGCCCCGATGATGGCCGGTTCCACGATGATGGCGGTGCCGATCGTCGTCCTCTTCCTCCTCGTCCAGCGCAAGATGGCCGCGGGCCTCACCGCGGGCGCCGTGAAGGGATAACGCCACCCGATGACGACATTCGCCAGCGGTACCGAGACCCTCACGCGAGACGCGCTGACGGTCCTCCAGCCCGGCTTCACCGGCACCACCGCCCCCGACTGGCTGCTGCGCCGCCTCGGCGAGGGGCTGGCGTCGGTGGGCCTGTTCGGCCGGAACATCGCCTCGCGCGAACAGCTCGCCGCCCTGACCGCGCAGCTGCGCGCCGAACGCGACGACGTGCTCGTCGCGATCGACGAGGAGGGAGGCGACGTCACGCGCCTGGAGGTGAGGACCGGGTCGTCCTTCCCCGGCAACCACGCCTTGGGCGCGGTGGACGATGCGCAGCTGACCCGCCGGGTGGCGCACGAACTCGGTCGCCGCCTCGCGGAGTGCGGGGTGAACCTGAACTGGGCGCCCTCGGCCGATGTGAACTCCAATCCCGCGAACCCGGTGATCGGCGTACGGTCCTTCGGAGCCGACACCGCGCTGGTGGCCCGGCACACCGCCGCGTACGTCACCGGCCTGCAGTCCGCCGGTGTCGCCGCCTGCACCAAGCACTTCCCGGGGCACGGCGACACCGCCGTGGACTCGCACCACGCGCTGCCGCGCATCGACGCGGGGCCGCCGGTGCTCCAGGAGCGCGAACTGACGCCGTTCCGCGCGGCGATCGCCGCCGGCACGCGCGCGGTGATGAGCGCGCACATCCTGGTGCCGGCCCTGGACCCGGACCTCCCCGCCACGCTGTCCCGGAAGGTGCTGACCGAGCTGCTGCGCGGCGAACTCGGCTACGACGGCCTGATCGTCACCGACGGCATGGAGATGCGGGCGATCGCCGGGACCTACGGCATCGAACGCGGCAGCGTGCTCGCCATCGCGGCCGGCGCGGACGCGATCTGCGTGGGCGGCGGCCTCGCGGACGACGAGACGGTACGGCGGCTGCGGGACGCCCTGGTCACGGCCGTCCGCTCCGGGGAACTGGCCGAGGAGCGGCTCGCGGACGCGGCGGAACGCGTGCGGGTGCTGGCGCGGTGGACGGCCGCGGCGCGGCCGCAGGAAGCCGCACCGCAGCCGGCCGCCGGCACCGACGTCGGCCTGGTCGCGGCCCGGCGCGCACTGACGGTCACCGGCGCGGAGGGCTTCGTCCCGCTCGGCGAACCGCCGTACGTCGCCGCCCTCACCCCCACCGCGAACATCGCGGTGGGCGACGAGACCCCCTGGGGCGTCGCCGCGGAACTGCTCCGCCTGCTGCCCGGCACGGAGACGGGCAGCTTCGCGGGGCAGGAGGCCGGGCGGGCCGCGCTGGACGCCGCTGGTGGGCGGCGGATCGTCGCGGTGGTCCGGGACGAGCACCGCCACGCCTGGATGGCCTCGGCTCTCGACACACTCCTTGCGGAACGCCCCGACACGATCGTGGTCGAGATGGGTGTTCCACAGTCCGCACCCCGCGGCGCCCTGCACATCGCCACGCACGGTGCGGCGCGGGTGTGCGGGCGGGCGGCAGCCGAGGTCCTCGCGGGCGCGTAGCCGGCCGCGAGGACCCGGGCGGACCCTAGATGTCCTGCCAGTCGGGCTTGTGGGCGTAGGTGTGCCGGAAGTAGTCGGCGAGCTTCAGCTCGGCGGCGGCGGCCTCGTCGACGACGACCGTGGCGTGCGGGTGGAGCTGCAGCGCGGAGGCCGGGCACACCGCCGCGACGGGGCCCTCGACCGTCGCGGCGACCGCGTCCGCCTTGCTCTCGCCGGTCGCGAGGAGCACGAGGTGCCGGGCCTCCAGGATGGTTCCGATGCCCTGCGTGATCACATGGTGGGGCACCTGGTCGATGTCGCCGCCGAAGAAGCGCGCATTGTCGATGCGGGTCTGCTCGGTCAGCGTCTTGATCCGAGTCCGGGAGGCGAGCGAGGAGCACGGCTCGTTGAACCCGATATGGCCGTCGGTCCCGATTCCGAGCAGCTGGAGGTCCACGCCGCCGGCCGCGGCCAGCGCCTTGTCGTACGCCTCGCAGGCGGCAGGCACGTCCCGCGCGGTGCCGTCGGGGCCCATGAACGCGTCCATGCCGATGCCGAGCGGCTCCAGCACCTGGCGCCTGAGCACCGAGCGGTACGACTCCGGATGGTCGGCCGGCAGCCCCGCGTATTCGTCGAGCTGAGCGATCCGTGCCCGCGAGGTGTCCACGGCACCGGAGCGCACCCGGGCCGCCAGCGCCTCGTACACGGGCAGCGGGGTCGAGCCGGTGGCCACTCCGAGCAGGGCGTCGGGCGTGCGCCGGAGCAGGTGCGCCATGGCCTCGGCTATGAGCTCGCCACCCGCAGTGGCGTCCGGAACGATGACAACTTCCACGCTGGGCCTGCCGATCTGAAGAGGGGCTCGCCTGGGAACCGAACGGGAGCATGTGGTATAGACCAATCTAGCAGAGGTGGTCCTCCCGGTGGAGTGCCAGGTGCGTGGGCGAACGGCCCGTCGCGTCCACCCGGCCGTGCCGTCCTGCTCGTGCGCACACCCATGGCGATGCCCCTCCGCATTCCCTGGCGATCGATACGGAAAAGAAAAAGAGCGTGGTGCGGGAGGGAGTGTTTTCTCTAGCGGCCGCCATAAAATCCGCCCCATGGTGAACCGCCAGGGGAAGGAAGCCCGGCCGCGGGGCCGGCCCCGCTCCTTCGACCGTGCGACCGCGCTGGAGAAGGCCGTCCTCGCGTTCTGGGAGCACGGCTACGAGGCCACGTCCGTCTCCGACCTCACCCACGCGATGGGTATCGGCGCCCCCAGCCTGTACGCGGCCTTCGGCGACAAGCGGTCGCTGTTCGAGGAGGCCGTCCGCGTCTACGGCGACCGGTACGGCTCCTTCAGTGACCGTGCCCTGGCCGAGGAGCCCACGGCGCGTGGCGCCGTCGAGCGCATACTCCGCGAGGCGGCCGACGTCTACACCGCCCCCGGTCACCCGCACGGCTGCCTCGTCCTCCACGCCGCGACCAACTGCGCGACCCCCGAAGTCGAGGAGTCCCTGCGCGCCCGGCGCAACGCCGCCATCGCGGCCTTCGAGGGCCGTATCAGGGCCGGCATCGCCACGGGAGAGCTGTCCGGGGACGCCGACGCCGGCGCGCTCGCCCGGTGCGTCGGCGCGGTCCTCCAGGGGATGTCCCAGCAGGCGCGCGACGGAGCGAGCCGGGAGGAGCTGGAGGCACTCGCGGACATCGCGATGGCGTTCTGGCCACGAGCCGCAGCCGAAGCGGGCTACGCTTCTGCGGACGGGCCGTCCGTGGCATCCGGTGAAGAGCGGACAACAAACATCCGCCGACACATGGACACACGCGGCCGGACGCTGGAACATGGTCCACGAGGTGTGGTCTAGTCCATCGCGCTCGACAGCTCGACAGACAGGTACATCAAGCAAGGCGTCCGTCTCGCGACGACGAGGAGGACGCGACATACGAGCCTCCGCCTTCCCCGCACAGGAGGGCGGACCGAGGAACCGGTGCTCTCTGCCCTGACTGCCCCGGCTCCTCGACCTTCGGCCGACCGGGACCGCACACCCCACGGCCGTTGCTGCTCCGGGCTGCGGTGCCGGGAGGGTTGAGGGTCCCTCCCAGGCGCCGCGGCCCGCGGGTGTTTCCGGCCCGGTGCGGGGGCGCCGGGCGAAGCCGCCCGAGGTTCCGGGCAACGGCCCCGTTCCCGCTGATTTCGAGCGCTGTCCGAACGCCCAGGTACCCTCGCAGACGTGCCCTCCATGAACGAACTGGTCCACCAGCACACCGCCCTCAGCGACTCCGACCTGGAGTGGCTGCACCTGCTGGTGTCGGAGTGGCAGCTGCTCTCCGACCTCTCCTTCGCCGACCTGGTCCTGTGGGTGCCCACGCGCGACGGCACGCGGTATGTGTCGGTGGCCCAGATGCGCCCCAACACCGGCCCCACCTCGTACCAGGACGACATGGTCGGCCACCTCGTCCCGCGCGGCCGCCGCCCGATGCTGGACGTGGCCTTGGACGAGGGCCGGATCGTGCGGGAGGGAGACCCCGAGTGGCGCGAGGAGGTCCCCGTCCGGGTCGAGTCCATCCCCGTGCGGCGCGAGGGGCGTGTGCTCGGCGTCATCGCGCGCAACACCAACCTGCTGACCGTGCGTACCCCGAGCCGCCTGGAGCTGACCTACCTCCAGAGCGCCTCCGACCTCGCCCAGATGATCGCGGCGGGCGCCTTCCCGTTTCCCGACCAGCAGGTCGACATGGACGCTCTGCCGCGCGTCGGCGACGGGCTGGTCCGGCTGGACGCGGACGGCATCGTCCAGTACGCCTCGCCGAACGCGCTGTCGGCCTACCATCGCCTGGGCCTCGCCGCCGACCTCGTCGGTCAGTACCTGGGCAGGACCACCGCGGAACTGGCACCGTCCCGGGGGCCGGTCGACGAGGCGCTCGCCAAGGTCGCCAGCGGCTGGGCCCCGCGTGAGTTCGAGATCGAGGCCAACGACGGTGTGATCCAGTTCCGCACGATCCCGCTCAAGCCCAAGGGCACGCGCATCGGTTCGCTCGTCCTGCTCCGGGACGTCACCGAACTGCGGCGCCGTGAGCGTGAGTTGATCACCAAGGACGCGACCATCCGGGAGATCCACCACCGGGTGAAGAACAACCTCCAGACGGTCGCCGCCCTGCTCAGGCTGCAGGCCCGGCGCATCGAGTCCGAGCGGGGACGGGAGGCGCTCGAAGAGGCGGTGCGGCGGGTCGGCTCGATCGCCATCGTCCATGAGACGCTGTCCCAGAATCTGGACGAACGCGTGGAGTTCGACGAGATCGCCGACCGGGTGCTCGCAATGGTCGCCGAGATCTCGCCCGGCAAGGTCACCGGCCGGCGCAGCGGCCGCTTCGGCATCCTCGACGCCGAGGTCGCGACCCCGCTGTCCATGGTCCTGACCGAGGTCCTGCAGAACGCCCTCGAACACGGCTTCCGCCCGGGGGACACCGGGACGGTCGAGGTCGCGGCGGTCCGCGGCGGCACCACCAAGGAGGCCCGGCTCCTGGTCACCGTCCAGGACGACGGGGTGGGCCTGCCCGAGGGCTTCGACCCGCGCACCTCGGGCAATCTCGGGCTGCAGATCGTGCGGACCCTGGTGGAGGGCGAGTTGGGCGGCACATTCGACATGGTCCCGGCCGCGGAGGGCGGAACGCGGGTGATCCTGGACATTCCGGTGCAGTCCCACAAGTGAGGCCCGGGGCTCGCAGAAAGGAGCGCGGGCGCACCGCACAGCAATGAGCCCCGGACCACAAGTGGTCCGGGGCTAAAGCTCGTTGCCAGCTGTTGCCAGCGCGGCGGGGGTACTGCGCGCTGCGGCTCGGGGGCGGGAGATGCGTACTCGCTGTACGCGCCGCCAAGCTCAGGCTCGTACGGGGCGGGTGTGTCAGGCGGAGGCCTGACGGGCCCGGTTGCGAGCGGCGCGGCGCTTCATGGCGCGGCGCTCGTCCTCGCTGAGACCACCCCAGACGCCGGAGTCCTGGCCGGACTCGAGCGCCCACTGCAGGCACTGCTCGATAACGGGGCAGCGACGGCAGACGGCCTTGGCTTCCTCGATCTGCAGCAGCGCGGGACCGGTGTTGCCGATGGGGAAGAAGAGCTCAGGGTCTTCCTCGCGGCAAACGGCGTTGTGACGCCAGTCCATGGCTGCTACCTCTCCTTGATATTACGTGCAGATTGCTTGTGAATGTGAACGCTTTCACGAATCCCCCGACAAGTGAAGGGCCTATCGCCAGGCTCGCTGACGTGGTCCTGTGAATTGAGGAGGGGTTCGGGCTCTCTGCGGAGGCCAGTGGTGCGGGCTGTCCCGAGCGCCACGTAGAGACTCGCAAACCTCAGCGGCGGATACAACCCCTTCAAGAAAGTTTTTTTTGATTCCTTGGTGTCGACTAGGTCACAGCCGTACTTCCAAGGGGTGGACCCTGGCCTAAACGTTCGACTGAAAGGACTTTAGCGCCTTCCACTCACACAATCACACGCAGTGCACGGTGTACGCCTGTGAACGTCACGCTTGTGCGCAGTCCGAGGTGGTCGCCGTCCATCTGCAGGGGCAGCCGCACCTTCGAATGCAAGGTGAACCCGGCCAGGTCGTGGAGCGAGACCACATGCTTGCCGTGGGGGCCGCGCTCGGGGGACGAAGTGAGCAACTGTGTGGCATACCGGGCGACCGAGGCCGTCGACATACGGCTCAGCGCCATGACGTCCAGTCCGGTGTCGAACGAGGCCCTGGGTGACGCGTACACCGGACGGTTCCCGAGGAACGTCCATGGCGCCGTGTTGCAGATTATGGACAGCACGAGACCGGTGACCGGCTCCTCGCCGGGCCGGTCCAGGGTGATCGTGCCGTGTCTGCGGTGAGGTTCGTCCAGAAACTGGCGTACCACCTGGCGCAGATACAGCGCATGGGTCGACCGCCTGCCCTGCTCCCGCTGCTGCTCGACCCGGCCCACGACCCCCGCGTCGAATCCGAGCCCGGCGGTGAAGGTGAACCAGCGGGAGGGCACCGCCTCGTCCTCCGTGCCCGGGGTGCCGGCGGCGAGACCGAGGCCGACCGTGCGCTCGCGGTTCTCGCGCAGGGCGTCGAGGATCACGCCGGTGGCCTCCACGGCGTCGTTGGGCAGGCCGAGGGCGCGGGCGAAGACGTTGGTGGAGCCGCCGGGGACGACGGCGAGGCGGGGCAGCCGGTCGGGGTCGGGGCCGCGGTGCAGCAGGCCGTTCACGACCTCGTTGACCGTACCGTCGCCTCCGAGGGCCACGACCAGGTCGATGTCCTCGCTGTCCGCGGCCTGGCGGCCGAGGTCCCGGGCGTGTCCGCGGTACTGCGTGGTCACCGCCTCAAGCTTCATCTCGCTCGCCAGCGCGTGGGTCAAGACGTCACGGGTACGTGCGCTTGTGGTGGTTGCCGCCGGATTGACCACGAGAAGTCCACGCATGGGGTGCAGCGTACCTACTGAGGGGTACCGGACCCAGACCGAGGTAGGGATCGGGTAAGAGACCCGACGGCGGTGTTGGCCGCTGGGACGGTGCCGGGGTCCGCGGCGGCCGCCGGGGCGGGGGCTACCCTTCAGGGGTGAGCGCTGAGCAGAACCCCACCCCTGAGACCTCCGACGCCGAGCCCCGTCCCGCGCGGCTGACCGCCGCGGCGGCGCTGGCCGGCCTGGAGGGGCTCGCCCTGGTCGTGGGCGGCGTCTGGATGTGCGCCCTGGGCCTCACGGGATCCCCGGACGACCGCGGCCAGGCCGTCACCGGCGGCATCACCCTGATCGTGCTCGCGCTGCTGCCCCTGCTGGCCGCGCGCGGCCTGCTGCGGAGGCGCGGCTGGAGCCGGGGGCCCGCCGTGATCACCCAGATCCTGGCCCTGCCGGTGGCCTACAACCTGCTGCAGGCCGACAGCCTGGCGATCCCGGGGGGCATCGCGCTGGCGGCCGTCGCGGTGGCGGCCCTGGTGCTCCTGGTGAATCCGGCGACGACGCGGGCGCTCGGCATCCGGGGCCCCGGGGGCGTACAGGACCAGAAGTAGGCGCGCCGCACGCCGGCGGGGCCTCCGGCCGGGGCGACCGCCATCCCGGTCGCCCGTTGCCGCTCCTACTCCTCGACCAGCAGCTTCTCCCGCAACTGCGCCAGTGTCCGGGCCAGCAGGCGCGACACATGCATCTGTGAGATGCCGACCTCCTGCGCGATCTGGGACTGGGTCATGTTGCCGAAGAAGCGCAGGAGCAGAATCCGCTTCTCGCGCGGGGGAAGGTCCTCCAGCAGCGGCTTGAGCGACTCCCGGTACTCCACGCCCTCCAGCGCCTCGTCCTCGGCGCCGAGCGTGTCGGCGACGGCCGGGGACTCGTCGTCCGTGTCGGGGACGTCCAGGGACAGCGTCGAGTACGCGTTGGCGGACTCCAGGCCCTCCAGGACCTCCTCCTCCGAGATGGCCAGCTTCTGGGCCAGCTCGTGGACCGTCGGGGAGCGGCCGTGCTGCTGGGACAGCTCGGCCGTGGCCGTCGTCAGGGCCAGGCGCAGCTCCTGCAGCCGCCGCGGCACCCGCACGGCCCAGCCCTTGTCGCGGAAGTGGCGCTTGATCTCGCCGACGACCGTCGGTGTCGCGTACGTGGAGAACTCGACACCGCGATCGGGGTCGAAGCGGTCGACCGACTTGATCAGCCCGATGGTGGCGACCTGCGTCAGATCGTCCAGCGGCTCACCCCGGTTGCGGAAGCGGCGCGCGAGGTGCTCGACGAGCGGCAGGTGCATGCGGACCAGCTGGTTGCGCAGCTCCGCGTACTCCGGGCTGCCCTCCCTCAGCTTGCGCAGCTCGACGAACATGGACCGCGCCCCGCTGCGGTCCTGTGGGTCGTGCTGTGCGCCGGCCGGCACACTCTGCTCAGCGTTTCGCTCGTGCTCGCTCATCGTCCCGCCCGTCACCTTTCCCCGCTCGCTCGGCTCCGCGCGAGCGGGGAAGGCCCCACTTCCTCCGGAGGACGTGCTCCGCGAGGCACCGTCCGCATCCCCTCGTCCCCCGTCCCGGACGGAGACCGTCCCGTCCGTGCCGGGCGGTCCCGCCTGCGCGGACGCCACGATCGCCGAGGTGTCGTCCTCCGGGTGCGGACGCGCCTGCTCGGGGATGCCGTCCATGCCGTCGGCCATGCGCCGCGACCCGCCCGGGCCGACGGCGTTCCCGCCGGAAAGTTCCCGTGTGCCGCGCTCTTCGTCCCGCACCGGCCCGTCCCCGTTCGTCACGCCGGCCCGGGTCCCGCGCCGCGCTGTTTGTAGAGACTGATGGACACGGTCTTGTCGTCGGCGACCGCGGAGGAGACCTTGCCGGCCAGGGCCGACAGGACGGTCCAGGCGAAGGTGTCCCGCGAAGGGGCGTGACCGTCCGTGGTCGGCGCCGCGACCGTGACCTCCAGCGAGTCGTCGATGAGCCGGAAGACGCAGCTGAGCACTGAGCCGGGCACGGCCTGCTGCAGCAGGATCGCGCACGCCTCGTCCACCGCGATACGCAGGTCCTCGATCTCGTCGAGGGTGAAGTCCAAACGGGCCGCGAGACCGGCCGTGGCCGTACGCAGCACCGACAGGTAGGCACCCGCTGCCGGCAGCCGGACTTCCACGAAGTCCTGGGTCGCGGGCTCGCCTGCGATCTGGGACACCCTCACCTCCAAGGTGGTACAAGCTCGTTCGGGGCCGGGGTCGCCCCCGGGGTAACGCCCTACGTGGTTCAGCGGTGACGCTATCGCGCTCCCTCGTGTCCTGTCCTCGGGACCCCGCCCCTTGCTGTCACTCATAGTAAACCCATGGATACGCACAGTGGCTAGAGGTCTGCGGGCCCAATTGGGAAGAGCGCGCGCCGCTTTGACGTACCCAGGCGCCGGACCGTCGAACCGTGCGGGTCCAGGGTCACACGCGTACGGGTCCAGGGTCACACGAGTACATGGTCGACGAAGCACCAGCGCCAGTTCTCCCCCGGCTCGAAAGTGCGCATCACCGGGTGGCCGCTCTCCTTGTGGTGCGCCGTCGCATGGCGCAGGGGCGAGGAGTCGCAGCAGCCCACGTGCCCGCACTCCAGGCACAGCCGCAGCTGTACCGGGTGCGCGCCGACGGCGAGGCACTCCAGGCACCTCTCGCTCCGGGGCTCGGGCTCCGGGTGCGGGAGCACCTCGACGTGCGTGCACTGTTTCATGATTGCCAGGTTACGACGGGTCCGCGGGAAGCTGCGCGAGGACGAGGGGCGGGCGGAAGAGGATGACCATACTGCCACTGTTGTTGCTGGTCGCGGGCAGCGCCGCGGTCGCCGGTGCCGCGCGGCGCATCCCCGTGCCCGCGCCGCTGCTGCTCGTCGCGGCGGGGCTCGCGGTCTCCTACCTGCCCGGGGTGCCCGAGTACGCCCTGGACCCCGAGGTCGTCCTGCCGCTCGTGCTGCCCCCGCTGTTGTACACGGCGGCCACCGACAGCTCGTACCTCGACCTGCGGGCGCAGCTGCGCCCGGTGGCCCTGCTGTCCGTGGGGTACGTGCTGTTCGCGACGCTGGCCGTGGGGTGGGCGGCCTACCTGCTCGTGCCGGGGCTGCCGCTGACCGCGGCACTGGTACTGGGCGCGGTGGTCGCGCCGCCGGACGCCGTCGCGGCGACGGCGGTCGCCCGGCGGGTGGGGCTGCCGTCGCGGATCACCACCATCCTTCAGGGGGAGTCGCTGGTGAACGACGCGACCGCGATCACCGCCTACAAGGTCGCACTGGCGGCGGCGGTCGGTGAGGGCGCGACCTGGGTGGGCGGGGTGCGGGAGTTCCTGCTCGCGGCGGTCGGCGGGGTGGCCGTGGGTCTGCTGCTGATGGTGCCGATCCACTGGCTGCGCACCCATCTGAAGGAGGCGCTGCTGCAGAACACCCTCTCCCTGCTGATCCCGTTCGCCGCGTACGGGATCGCGGAGTGGGCGCACGCCTCCGGGGTGCTCGCCGTGGTCGTCGTCGCCCTCTACCTCGGCCACCACAACTGGCAGGTGGACTTCGCGACCCGGCTCCAGGAGGAGGCGGTGTGGAAGATGGTGGCGTTCCTGCTGGAGTCCGCGGTGTTCGCCCTCATCGGGCTGCAGCTGCCGGTCGTCCTGAAGGGGCTGGGGGAGTACGAGGGCACACGCGCGGCCTGGTACGCGATGGCCGTGTTCCTCGTGGTCGTCGCGTCGCGGTTCGTCTGGGTGTACCCGGCGGCCTTCCTGCCGCGCCTGCTGTCGGCGCGCATCCGGGAGCGGGAGGAAGCCACCTGGAAGGGGCCGTTCGTCATCGGCTGGGCGGGCATGCGGGGTGTGGTCTCGCTCGCGATCGCCTTCTCGATCCCGCGGACCGTGCACGGCGGCGGCGCCTTCCCGCACCGCAACGTGATCCTGTTCCTGACCTTCACCACGGTGATCGGCACGCTGGTCGTGCAGGGACTGAGCCTGCCCCCGCTGATCCGGCTGCTGCGCCTGCCGGGGCGTGACGCCCAGGCCGAGACCCTCGCCGAGGCGAACGCCCAGGCACAGGCGTCCCGGGTCGCCGAGCGCCGCCTCGACGAGCTCCTCGACGACGAGCGCAACACACTGCCGCCCCCGCTGGCGGACCGTCTGCGCACGGTCCTCGAACGCCGCCGCAACGCGGTCTGGGAACGCCTGGGCGCGGTGAACCCGGTTACCGGCGAGACGGCCGACGACACCTACCGCCGGTTGTCCCGCGAGATGATCGGCGCCGAACGGGAGGTGTTCGTGAGACTGCGCGACCACCGCTACATCGACGACGAGATGCTCCGCACACTGCTGAGACGGCTGGACCTGGAGGAGGCGGCGGCCTACCGGGAGACGGCGTGAGGCCGACCGGGGCGGCCGTCAGGGGAACGGCCTCCCGGTGACCACGGCGGCCAGCGCCGTTCCCGGAGGGAACGCCCCCTCCTCGGTCAGGGCGACAAGTCCGTACAGCAGCTTGGCGACATAGAGATGTTCCACCGGCAGGCCGTGGCGGGACTCGAAGTCGGACGCGAAGGCTTCGAGTTCGGGCGTCGTACGGGCGTAGCCGCCGAAGTGGAAGCGGGTGTCCAGACTCCACTCGCCCCGGCGGCCGCCGAAGGCCCGGGCCTGCAGGGCGGCCGTGTCGCGGGCCAGGAAGTCGCCCTTGAGGACCGGGATGCCCAGGGCCCGCTGGTCCGGGGCCAGGCCCGCCGCCAGGCCCGCCAGCGTGCCCCCGGTGCCGCAGGCCACGGCGACCACGTCCGCCCGGCCGCGCAGTTCCTCACCGAGCGCGCGGCAGCCGCGTACGGCGTCGGCGTTGCTGCCGCCCTCCGGCACCACATACGCCTCCTCGGCGTCCGCCGCGCGCAGGACGGCGGCCACGGTCGCCGGGTCCGACCTGCGGCGGTACGTCGATCTGTCGACGAAGTGCAGCCGCATCCCATCGGCGGCACACCGGGCCAGGGACGGGTTGAGCGGGCGGTCGGCAAGTTCCTGGCCGCGGACCACACCGATGGTGTCCAGGCCCAGGAGCCGGCCGGCCGCGGCCGTCGCCCGCAGATGGTTGGAGTACGCGCCGCCGAAGGTGAGCAGCGGGCGGCCGGCCGCGGCGCGCAGGTTCGGGACGAGCTTGCGCCACTTGTTGCCGACCAGGTCCGGATGGATCAGGTCGTCGCGCTTGAGCAGCAGCCGTACACCGTGCCGCGCGAAGCGCCCGTCCTCGACGGCCCGCAACGGCGATGGCAGGCGCGGCGCCAGCGTGGCCGGGTCGAACGCCTCGGGGCGCGGCACATCGGGACGGGTCACGCCCTCATTGTCGGACACCGCGGCGGCGCGCACGCCGGCGGCGGGTCACTTCAGGCGGTCCCGGACCCGGCCCTCCGGCCGGGCCGTCGTGGAGCCCCTCGGGTCCGCCCTGCCCGGCCGCCACTCCCGGTGGCCGGTGACCGAGCGCTCCGTCCAGCGGTGATGGCGGCACACGGCCGCGTTCACCCGCTCGATCGCGTCGAGCCGGCCGGCGGGGCAGGGCTGTGGTGCCGTCAGTCGCCGGCCTCGACGAGGGTGGCACCCTCCGCCCGCAACCGGCCTGGGAACGTGCCCGCGGACACGGGTGGGGCCACGGCCGCCTCCTTCGCGCGCCGCGACGGCCACCGGCCGCGGCCGCCTCCACGACGGGTTGTACCGGCGTCCGATTCGCCCGAACTCCTGTTCGCGCGATGTGTGAGCGGAACCGGCCGACGGAGGATGGTCCGACGATCGGTGCGGCGACGGGGCGGTGGTGGTCCACCCCGGTCCGGCCGCTCGGCGAGCGCCCCAGTCTGCCCGGACCGGCCTTGATCCATTCCCGCTCTTTTGGGTAATGGCACAGGCACGTTCTGTGATGGAAGCTTTCCCGTGCAGGTCAACGCATGATCGGGAGGGGAATACCGATGTCGGTAGGCGAAGACGTCCGCGCGGAGGACAACAGGCCGCAGCAGAGCCTCGGCACCGCGGCCGCGCGGAAGCTGGCCACCACCACCAAGTCCGCGCCCCAGATGCAGGAGATCAGCTCGCGCTGGTTGCTGCGGATGCTGCCGTGGGTGGACGTGCAGGGCGGTACGTACCGAGTGAACCGCCGCCTGACCTACACGGTGGGCGACGGCCGGGTCACCTTCGTGAAGACCGGCGACCAGGTCGCGGTCGTCCCGGCGGAGCTGGCCGAGCTGCCCGCCCTGCGCGCCTACGACGACCCGGAGGTGCTGGAGGAGCTCGCCCGGCGGTGCCAGCAGCGCAGGTTCGCGCCCGGGGACGTTCTCGCCGAGTTCGGCAGCCGGGCCGACGAGGTGTTCCTGCTCGCGCACGGCAAGGTCGAGAAGATCGGCACGGGCCCCTACGGGGACGACGCGGTGCTCGGCGTCCTGGCCGACGGCGCCTACTTCGGCGACCGGGCCCTGCTCGACCCGGACGCCATCTGGGAGTACACGGCGCGCGCGGTCACCGCCTGTACGGTGCTCACCCTTCCCCGCCGGGACGTCGACCAGGTGGCGGCACGGGCCGGGTCCCTGAGCGAACACCTCCAGAGCCGTCGCTCGGTCCCGGCGCAGCCGGCCAACAGATACGGCGAGAAGGCGATCGAGCTGGCCGCGGGCCACACCGGTGAGCCGGACGTCCCGCACACCTTCGTCGACTACGAGGCCGCGCCCCGCGAGTACGAACTGAGCATCGCCCAGACCGTCCTGCGCATCCACACACGTGTGGCCGACCTCTACAACCAGCCGATGAACCAGACCGAGCACCAGCTCAGGCTGACGACGGAGGCACTGAGGGAACGTCAGGAGCACGAGCTCGTCAACCACCCCGAGTTCGGACTGCTCCACAACTGCGAGTACGACCAGCGGCTCCAGCCGCACGACGGCGTACCGGGCCCGGACGACATGGACGAACTGCTCAGCAGGCGGCGCGGCACCAAGCTGTTCCTCGCGCATCCGCGCGCGATCGCCGCCTTCGGCCGTGAACTCAACAGGCGCGGACTCGTCCCGGAGACCGTCGACATCGGCGGCAACCGCATCCCCACCTGGCGCGGAGTCCCCATCTTCCCCTGCAACAAGATCCCGGTCAGCGAGGCCCGTACGAGCTCGATCATCGCCATGCGGACCGGAGAGGAGGACCAGGGCGTCGTCGGACTCAGGCAGTCCGGCATTCCGGACGAGATCGAGCCGAGCCTGTCCGTGCGCTTCATGGGCATCAACGAGCAGGCCGTCATCAGTTACCTGGTGACGGCCTACTACTCGGCCGCAGTCCTGGTGCCCGACGCGCTGGGGGTCCTGGAGAACGTCGAGATCGGCCGCTGGAGGTGACCCCGCACAGCGGCACGCCGTGTTCCCGCCCGCCGGCGCGGGTACACCCTGGGGGTACGCGCCCAACAGCAGCAAAGGCGTCACCGTCCGCAGACTCTTCGTCCGCAGACTCTTCGAGGCGGTCCCATGGGTGAGTTCACGTCAGAACAGAAGCAGGGCCCGATCCTGGAGGGGCCCAGACCGGCAGTCCCAGGCAGACGCCGGGGCCGGGTCCCTGGCCCGGCGGCACCGCTCGACGGGCACGAGGCCGCGGCGATCCTGGAGCGCACCCGTGCCGCGGTCGACCCGGAGTTGCGCCGGGCCGTCGACTCGCTGCCCGGCTCGATGCGCCGGATCGCGCGGTACCACTTCGGCTGGGAGCACGCGGACGGCACACCGGCCGTCGGAAACGCGGGCAAGGCGATACGTCCCGCGCTCGTCCTGACCGCGGCCCGAGCGCTCGGCGGACGGGGGGTGGCCGCCGTACGGGCCGCCGTGGCCGTCGAACTCGTCCACAACTTCACCCTGCTGCACGACGACGTGATGGACCGGGACACCACCCGCAGACACCGGCCCACCGCCTGGACCGTGTTCGGCGACACCGACGCGATCCTCGCGGGGGACGCGCTGCAGGCACTGGCCCAGCGGCTGCTCGCCGAGGACCCGCACCCGGCGTCGGGTGCGGCCGCCGCCCGGCTCGCGGCCTGCGTGGTCGAACTGTGCGCCGGGCAGCAGGCGGACACGGCCATGGAGCGGCGCGGCCCGCACGAGGTCACCCTGGACGAGGTGCTCGCCATGGCCGAGGCGAAGACGGGCGCACTGCTCGGCTGCGCCTGCGCCCTCGGCGCGCTGTACGCCGGAGCGGACGAGGCGGACGTCGAGGCACTGGACGCGTTCGGCCGCGAGCTGGGGCTCGCCTTCCAGCTCATCGACGATGTGATCGGGATCTGGGGCGACCCGCGCCGCACCGGCAAGCCGGCCGGGGCGGACCTCATGGCCCGCAAGAAGTCACTGCCCGTGGTCGCCGCGCTCGCCGCCGGCACTCCGGCGGCCGCCGACCTGGCCGAGCTCTACCGGAGTCCGTACGACGAGGGGGACCTGGAGCGCACGGTCCTTGCCGTGGAGCGGGCGGGCGGCCGGGCCTGGGCGCAGTCCCAGGCCGACGGCCGGATCGGCCGGGCGATGCGGGAGCTGTTCCGTGCGGTCTCCGACCCCGAGGCGGCGGGCGGTCTGCTGGCCCTGGCGCAGTTCGTGACCCGGCGCAGCACCTGACCGGGCGACAGACCCCGGAGCCCCGGGCCCGCGCGGCTCCTGACCCCGCACGGGCCCGGCGGCTCCGGCCGGGCGGGCCCCGCACATCCCCACCATGTGCGGGTCCCGCCCCTTCCGTACCCGTACCGCCCCCCGGCCGGGCGCGTTCCGGTTAGGCTGCAACCGGCTTACCCGGCACATCAGTTGACGCGAAGGGGCAGGCGGATGGGCGTGGCGATCCGGGCGGCGGACGAGGGCGACCGCGAGCTGGTCGTCCGGCTGCTGGACGAGGCGTTCCAGGACGACCCGGTCAGCAGCTGGATCTTTCCGGGCGAGGAGCACCGGCGCACGACTCACCACCGGCTGATGGCCGCGTTCACCGACACCGTGCTCGCCGAGGGACGCATCGACGTGACGGAGGACGGCACGGCCTGCGCGCTGTGGCTGTCCATGCCCGCCGCCGGGCAGTCCCAGGAGGAGGATGGGGACGAGGAGGCGGTGCGGCTGCGCGAGGCGGTCGACCCGTCGAACGAACGCGTGGAGCGGATCGTCCGGCTGCTCGCGGGGTCCCACCCCGTGGACCGCGCCCACGAATACCTCTGGATGATCGGCGTGGCACCGCGCCACCAGGGCGGCGGTCTGGGCGCCGCTCTCATCCGGCACGTCCTCGACCGCTGCGACCGCGAGCGCCTGCCCGCCTACCTGGACGCGAGCAGCGCCCGCAGCGTCAGGCTCTACGAACGCCTAGGCTTCGCCTCCACGGGACGCACCCTCGACCTCCCGGACGGCCCCAAGATGTGGCCGATGTGGCGCGAGCCGCGCTGATCCCGCAGCCTGGGGCGCGCCGGACCCCGCACCGTCCTACCCTGAAGGCATGGGCGGCAAGGAGCATGTCTGCCCGTCGTGCGGGCAGCCCGTCGGCACGGTCGTGCGGCGCCACAAGACGCTGGGCGCCTTCGTCCCCGTATGGCGCCCAGGACCCTGCCGGGACCCCCGGTGCCCGGGGTACCGGGAGCAGGCGCGTGCAGAGGCACCCCGGAACGATCGCGAGAGGGAACACTCCACGACGTCCGGCACGGCCTCCAACGCCACGTCCGATGGCCCGTCCCACGCCGAAGTCAGGCGTGAGGAGCCCTGAGACGACAGCAATCGAGACCGTGGGCCGACGGCGTGCCCGGACTTCCTCCGCGCCGCGTGTGGCGGCGGGCGGCCGCCATGCGGAGAAGCGTGGGACGCCGTCGTGTAGGACGCGCGGTCCCGCCGTGGGCCGGCGGTCGTGTACGGCGCGGAGCTGCCGCAGCAGGGCGTCTCGGGAAGCCGGCGGGAGGCCGGGCCGCCGTCTGCCCAGGCCGTCTGGCCGCGTCTAGGGGGTGTTTCGAAAGTCCCGCACAGCACCCACGGCGCCGGGGACGCTCCCCCAGGCTCTTCGAGCAGGGGGCACCCGCACTCGCCGCACCGGCCGAAACCCCGAGTACGTCCAGTACGAGGGCTTTCGTCCGGCACGCCGAGAGCACGCACCGGACACCGCGGGCACCGCACAGGACTTTCGAAACACCCCCTAGCCGGGCAGGCCACCGGTCCACGGGTCGCGGCTCGTCAGGCAGTACGTGCCGCCCGCCGGGTCGCGCATCACGGTCCAGTGGGCGCCCTGGGCGACGAAGACGGCGCCCAGCCGCTCCTGACGGGCCCGGGTCGCGTCGATGTCCGCGCACGCGACATCGAGGTGCGCGGAGGAAGGGCGGTCGGCGCCGAGCCGTTGCAGCAGGATGCGCACGGGAAGGGCGGCGGGCGGCCGGATCACGTGGAACTCGGGGAGGGAGCCCGGGTACGACTCCCAGCCGGTGAGGTCGCTCCAGAAGGCCACCTCGGCGTCGAACACGGCCGGCCCGAGGTCGAGGCACACATGGTCGAGCCGGTCGGCCGCGCCACCGGGCTGCTCGACCACCGGCGGCCGCACCGACTCGCCCTTCCAGGGCACCGCGCAGAACAGCCGGCCGCCTGGGGAACGGAGTACGGCCCACCCGGGGTGCTCCACGACGACGTCCGCGCCCAGCCGTCGCGCCGCCGCCACCAGCGCGGGCACGTCCTCGACGGCGAGATCGAGATGAGCGCCGCCCCCGGAGCGGACGGCCTGCGCCTTCAGACACGCGTCGCCCGCCTCCGGTACCAGCGTCACGAACTCGCCGCGCTCGCCCCGGGGCGGGGACAGCTTGGTCCGGGTGACGGCGGTCCAGAAGTCACAGGCCGGGCCGATGTGCTCGGCGGGCCGGTCGACGACGGCGTAGGTCCAGCGGATCGGCCGGCTCATGAGGCGCTCCCTGACAGTCGGTGCACGGCGCTCGCACCGTCTCCTGCCCGGTCGGATCATGCAACGGTGTTTCGCGCCCCGGGCGCACGCGGCCCTGACCCGCGTCCGTCAGGTGCCGCGGCGTTCCGTGAAGCGCAGCAGATTGCCCGCTGGGTCCCGGAAGGCGCAGTCCCGCAGTCCGTACGGCTGGTCCATGGGCTCCTGCACGACGTCCGCGCCGGACGCCCGGACGCGGGCGAAGAGGGCGTCGCAGTCCTCGGTCGAGAAGATGACGCCCCTCAGCATGCCCTTGGCGAGCAGCTCCGCCATCGCCCGGCGGTCGGCGGGGGAGGCGTCCGGGTGCGCGGCCGGGGGTTCCAGGACGATCTCCACGTCCGGCTGGAGCGGTGAGCCGACCGTCACCCAGCGCATACCCTCGAAGCCGACGTCGTTGCGGACCTCCAGGCCCAGGACGTCCCGGTAGAACGCGAGCGCCTTGTCGTGGTCGTCCACGGCGATGAAGCACTGCGAGAGTTTCAGGTCCATGGCGCCACGCTATAGCTGAGCCCGCGGATCCGTCCGGGTATCGCCCGGCCGGCCGCGCCGGGGCCGTGTCAGGCCCTTCGCCACGCACGGCGGTATCGCCGCCCCCTGCTCGTGCGACCGCGCCCGGTAGGCGCTCGGCGTCTCCCCCACCAGCTCCGTGAAGCGCGAGCTGAAGGACCCCAGCGAGGCGAACCCGACGGCGATGCAGACCTCCGTCACCGTCAGATCGCCGCGCCGCAGCAACGCCTTGGCGCGCTCGATACGGCGGGTCATGAGATAGCCGTACGGGGTCTCCCCGTAGGCCGCGCGGAAGCTGCGCTGGAAGTGCCCGGGCGACATCAGCGCGGTGCGCGCCAGCGCCGGCACGTCCAGCGGCCGCGCGTACTCACGGTCCATCCGGTCACGGGCCCGCCGCAGCCGCACCAGGTCGTCCAGCTCCATGCCTTCAGCATCGCACGGGCCACCGACAACGGACTTGGGCCCGCGCCCGCCGCGCTCGCGTGGGAGGGGCCGGTGGAGGGAGCCGGCCGGTTCGTCCAGGACTCGAAGAAGACCGCACCCGGACCGTCAGGGACGCCGTTCTCGGCGGCCTGCGGCCGGGTGCGGTCGGGGAGACACTGCGAGTAAGGCAACTGCAGGTCAAAGGGTATGACGCAGGATCAGGCCTTCTTGGTCTCCCAGAAGATCTTGTCGATCTGGGCGATGTAGTCCAGCGCCTTCTGGCCGGTCGCCGGGTCCTTCGACGCCTTGGCGGCCGACAGGGCCTTCAGGGCGTCGTTGACGAGCTGGTGCAGCTCCGGGTACTTCTCGAAGTGCGGGGCCTTGAAGTAGTCGCTCCACAGCACCGAGACGTGGTGCTTGGCGAGCTCGGCACGCTGCTCCTTGATGACGGTGGCCCGAGCCTGGAAGTGCGCGTCGTCGTTGGCGGCCATCTTCTCCTGGATGGCCTTCACCGACTCCGCCTCGATGCGAGCCTGGGCAGGGTCGTACACACCGCAGGGAAGGTCGCAGTGCGCGCTGACCTTGACCTTGGGGGCAAACAGGCGGGAGAGCATGAAGCTGTCCTTCCTCGTGATCGTCTTCTCAGGTGGGACATTACTCCGTAGGGGACGGGTTTTCGCGAGTGCCCCCATGGGCTTACGTCAAAAGTCCAGGGTGAGACTGGGACTGGTGGAGGATCGGACCGGGGAGGTGCCGGTGATGCCGGAGCTGTCGCAGGAGACCGAGCGCACGAAGACTCTGCTGCCCTTCGGGGCGGCCGAGGTGACGGGACCGTCCATGGTGCCCACGCTGCAGCACGGGGACCGGCTCCTCGTCCAGTACGGGGCGCGTGTCCGACCGGGCGACGTCATCGTGCTGCGGCATCCCTTCCAGCAGGATCTGCTCGTCGTCAAACGCGCCGTGGAGCGGCGCGAGGGCGGCTGGTGGGTGCTCGGCGACAATCCGTACGCGGGCGGGGACAGCACCGACTACGGAACCGTGCCCGAGGAGCTCGTCCTCGGGAAGGTGCGGCTGCGCTACCGGCCGTTGGGGAGCGGCCGGCGCTCCGCGTTCGCGCTGGTGCGCTGGGCGCTGTCCGCCGCCCGGCCGGTGCTGCCCGACCGGGCGGCCTCCAGGCGCTTGCGCGCTCGGTAGGCGGCCACGTTCGCCCGCGTGGCACAGCGGTCCGAGCAGTAGCGCCGGGAGCGGTTGGTCGAGGTGTCGAGGAAGGCGTTGCGGCAGGGAGCGGCCTCGCACAGGCCCAGGCGGTCCACGCCGTATTCGGTGAGGTGGAACGCGAGCCCCATCGCGGCGATCGCCGCGTAGCCCGCGGTCGCGTTCGAGGGGTGGTCCGCCAGGTGCATGTGCCACAGGGGGCGGCCGTCGTCGTCCCGGTGGTCGTGCCCGGAGATCTGCGGGCTCACCGGGAACTCCAGGAGCAGCGAGTTCAGCAGGTCCACCGCGAGCGTCTCGTCGCCCTTGTCCGCCGCCTCGAAGACCGCCCGCAGCCGGGCGCGGACCGAGCGGAAACGGGTCACGTCCGCGTCGGTGGCCCGGCGGGCCGCCGACTGGTTGCCCCCGAAGAGGCCGCGGACGGCATCCACCGAGGTGAGCGAGTCCTTGCCCCGGGCCGGTTCCTCGCTGTTCACGAGGCGCACGGCGTAGTCCGAGTAATAGGCCAGTTCCACTTGTAGTCCTTACTGGAGCGCTCTATGGTCGGAGGTGCGGTCGCGTAACGGCTGATCGTGCTTCCAGGGTATTACGTGGCGTACGTGAGGGAGGGGCGGCGATGACGGACACGCGCACCACGGCGGGGGCCGACTGGCGGGCCTGGCAGGAGAGCTGGGACCGCCAGCAGGAGTGGTACATGCCCGACCGCGAGGAACGCTTCCGGATCATGCTCGACATGGTGGAGGCGTTCGCGGGCACCGAACCCCGCGTGCTCGACCTCGCCTGCGGCACGGGCAGCATCACCGCCCGGCTGCTCGCCCGCTTCCCGGACGCCACCAGCACCGGCGTCGATCTCGACCCCGCCCTGCTCACCATCGCGCGCGGCACGTTCGAGGGCGACGACCGCGTCACGTTCGTCGAGGCCGACCTCAAGGACCCCGACTGGCCCGCGCGCCTGCCGTACGGCGTGTACGACGCGGTGCTCACCGCCACGGCCCTGCACTGGCTGCGCACCGGCCCCCTCGAGGCCCTCTACGGTCGGGTCGCGGACCTGGTCCGCCACGGCGGCGTCTTCATGAACGCCGACCACATGATCGACGACACCACTCCCCGGATCAACGCGGCCGAGAGCACCCTGCGGCGTTCCCGTATGGACCAGGCCATGCGCAAGGGCGCCCGCGACTGGGCCGAGTGGTGGCAGCTGGCCTCCCGGGACCCCGTCCTCGCCGCGCCGACCGCCCGCCGCTTCGAGATCTACGGTGCCCATGCCGACGGCGAGATGCCCTCCGCCGCCTGGCACGCGCGCGTGCTGCGCGCGAAGGGCTTCGCCGAGGCCCGCCCGGTGTGGTGCTCGCCGTCCGACACTCTGCTGCTCGCCCTCAAGTGAGGCCCCGCCGGCCCCGCCGGCCCCGCCGGCCTCGGTGGCCGGGACGAGGCCGAGGAGGACCCGGACACGGGGAGGGGCGGTACGAGGATCCCGTACCGCCCCTTGTCCGGCCGGCCACGGCACCCGTGGCCGGCCGGTGACCCGTCCCTACAGCACCTTGGACAGGAAGGACTGCGTCCGCTCGTGCTGCGGGTTCGTCAGCACGTCCCGCGGGTGGCCGGACTCGACCACCACACCGCCGTCCATGAAGACGAGCGAGTCGCCCACCTCGCGGGCGAAGCCCATCTCGTGGGTGACGACGACCATCGTCATGCCGGACTCGGCGAGGTCGCGCATGACGTCGAGGACGTCACCGACCAGCTCCGGGTCGAGGGCGGAGGTCGGCTCGTCGAACAGCATCAGCTTCGGGTCCATCGCCAAGGCCCGGGCGATGGCCACGCGCTGCTGCTGGCCGCCGGAGAGCTGCGAGGGGTAGTGCCCGGCCCGGTCGGCCAGGCCCACGCGCTCCAGGAGCTGCATCGCGCGCTCCTTGGCCTGCGTCTTGCCCACGCCCTTGACCTGCACCGGCGCCTCGATGACGTTCTCCAGCGCGGTCATGTGCGGGAACAGGTTGAAGCGCTGGAAGACCATGCCGATGTCCCGGCGCTTCATGGCGACCTCGCGGTCGCGCAGCTCGTACAGCTTGTCGCCGTGCTGCCGGTAGCCGACCAGCTGGCCGTCCACGTACAGCCGCCCGGCGTTGATCTTCTCCAGGTGGTTGATGCACCGCAGGAAGGTGGACTTGCCGGAGCCGGAGGGGCCGATGAGGCAGAACACCTCGCCGGGCTTCACCTCCAGGTCGATGCCCTTGAGGACCTCGACCGAGCCGAAGGACTTGTGGACGCCCTCCGCCTTGACCATCGGAACGGACGTGTCCTTCGCGACGGTGTCGCTCTTGGTGGTCTTTCCGGTCATGCCATGCCTCCCTTCGGGCGGCCGAGGGAGGACATGGTGGCCTTCACCTTCTGCCACGGGGTGGGCGGCAGCTGGCGGCTGGAGCCGCGCGCGTAGTACCGCTCGATGTAGTACTGGCCGACGCTGAGGACCGACGTCATGATCAGGTACCAGGCGGCGGCCAGGAAGTACATCTCCACCGGCGCGCCGGAGATCTGGCCGATGTCCTGGGCGTAGCGGAAGAGCTCGGAGAACTGGACGGCCGCCACGAGTGAGGTCGTCTTCAGCATGTTGATCACTTCATTGCCCGTCGGCGGCACGATCACGCGCATCGCCTGCGGAATGACGATCCGGCGCAGCGTCTTGCCGTGGCTCATGCCCAGCGCGTGGGCCGCCTCGGTCTGCCCCTCGTCGACGGCGAGCAGGCCGGCCCGGCAGATCTCCGCCATGTACGCGGCCTCGTTCAGACCGAGTCCGAGCAGCGCCGTCAGCAGCGGCGTCATGAAGTCGGACCAGTAGTCCTTGTAGATCGGCCCGAGGTTGATGTACTCGAAGACCAGGCCCAGGTTGAACCAGAGGAAGAGCTGGACCAGGACCGGGGTGCCGCGGAAGAACCAGATGTAGAACCAGGCGACGGACGAGGTCACCGGGTTCTTCGACAGCCGCATCACGGCGAGGACGATGCCGCCGACGATGCCGATCAGCATGGACAGGACCGTCAGCATGAGGGTCTTGCCCACGCCCGTCATGATGCGGTCGTCAAAGAAGTAGTCCGGCACGGCATGCCAGTTGATCTTGCCCTGGCCGAACGCGTAGACGATCGCGACCAGGACTGCGATCGCGATGACGGCGGACACATACCGCCCGTAGTGCCGGACCGGAATGGCCCTGACGGCCTCCGGTCCGGCCGGGGGAGTGTTCTGCGGGTCCGCCGACTTGTCGATGTCAACAGTCACGGGTGTTGCCTTTCAGTGGCCGCCAGGAGCGGTCACTTGCCGCCGTTGATGACGGACTCCTTCACGGCGCCGTCCGCGGCACCCCACTTGGCGAGGATCTTCTGGTACTCACCGTTCTTGATCACGGCGTTCAGCGCGGCCTGCAGCGCGTCCCGCAGCTGGGTGTTCTGCTTGGCGACCGCGATGCCGTACGGCGCGGCCTCGACCTGCTCGCCGACGAGCTGGAAGTCCTTGCCGCCGCCCGACGTCTTCACCGCGTACGCGGCCACCGGGAAGTCGGAGGACGCCGCGTCGGCGCCGCCGGAGCGCAGACGGGTCTGGGCCTGCTGGTCGTCGTCGAACGCCTCGATGGTGAGCTTCTTGCCGCTCGGGCACTTCTTGGCCTCGGCCTTGGCGAGGTCCTCGGAGACCGTGCCGCGCTCGACCGCGATCTTCTTGCCGCACAGGTCCGACCAGGTCGCGATGCCACCGGTGTCACCCTTGCGGGTGTAGATCGAGACACCCGCGGTGAGGTAGTCGACGAAGTCGACGCCCTCGCCGACCTTCTTGCCGGTGTCGGGGTCGACACCGTCCTGGCGGCTCTTGTTGTCGGTCATCGCGGACATGGCGATGTCGTAGCGCTTCGAGCGCAGACCCGTCAGCAGCGCGTCGAACGTGCCGTTCTCGAACTGGAACTTCACGCCGAGCTGCTTGCCCATGGCGTCCGCCAGGTCGGGGTCCAGGCCGACCGTCTTGCCGGAGTCGTCCTTGAACTCGACGGGGGCGTAGGCGATGTCCGAGCCGACCTTGATGACGCCGGCCTTGCGGATCGATTCGGGGAGCTTGTCCGCCAGCGGGGCGGACGCCTTCGACGCGCCGCCCGAGCCGCTGTCCTTGTCCTTCGTCTGGTCACCGCAACCGGTGAGCAGCAGGGTGCCTGCGACCGCGATGGCGCCGACCGCAGCTATACGGGAGTGCGTGGCGGTCGTACGACGGATGGAGCGTGCGGTCATGGTGGGTTCCTCCGGCAGGATGGGTGGAGTGCCGTACAGGTCGACGAGAACACTCGCCTTCGGGTGTCGCGACCTCGTGTGATTCACGCATCTTGCCATCCGTATTCAAGTATTCAGGGGTGCCCTCATGTCAAAATCGGATAACGGGTGACCCCCGAACCGCCTCCGGTCGGCCGAACAAGGCCGGATCTTGTGCGGTGATACCTCCTTCCAACCGGAAGATCTTCGACGCGTCTCACGATGTGAGCGATCCCCTCCTGGGGTGGGCGAGCCCTCCCGGGGTGAGTGATCTCGCAGGTCGTTTCCGTGATTTGTCCACATTTCCGGCCATGAGTCATCTCACCGGCGTGTGACCTTCACGTTATGGACTCGTCCCGGACGGCATCCGTCCGGTAAGAAGGTTCCTTACACCCCTCATCCGGGGCTCAGGGCGCGTGTGCGGCGCGCCCGTCGCGTATGCACCCGTACACGCATCAGTCATCTGGGTCATGCGCGGTCCCGCCCACACCTCAACCAGGAGTGGTCACCCTCACACCAAGAAGACCTAAGGGGTAGAAGACAGTGGCAGCGGAGATCGTCAATCCTCGCAGCGACAGCAGTACGGATCAGGACGGCGGGGCGGAGCCCCTTGATGCCTTCGATCCGGTGTTCGCACTGCACCGCGGCGGCAAGATGGCCGTGCAGGCCACCGTGCCGGTCCGCGACAAGGACGACCTGTCCCTTGCATACACGCCGGGCGTCGCCCGGGTGTGCACGGCCATCGCTGAACGGCCGGAACTGGTCCACGACTACACGTGGAAGTCGTCCGTGGTCGCCGTCGTGACCGACGGCACCGCGGTGCTCGGCCTCGGGGACATCGGCCCCGAGGCGTCCCTCCCGGTGATGGAGGGCAAGGCGATCCTGTTCAAGCAGTTCGGCGGGGTGGACGCGGTCCCCATCGCCCTGGACTGCACGGGCGTGGACGAGATCGTCGAGACCGTGGTCCGGCTCGCGCCCTCCTTCGGGGGCGTGAACCTGGAGGACATCTCGGCGCCGAGGTGCTTCGAGATCGAGCGCAGGCTCCAGGAGCGCCTGGACATCCCGGTCTTCCACGACGACCAGCACGGTACGGCCGTGGTGACGCTGGCGGCCCTGCGCAACGCGGCCAAGCTGACCGGGCGGACCCTGGGTGATCTGCGCGCGGTCGTCTCCGGTGCGGGCGCGGCCGGCGTCGCCATCACGAAGATGCTGGTCGAGGCGGGGATCGGTGACGTGGCGGTCGCCGACCGCAAGGGCGTCGTGTCCCTCGACCGGGACGATCTGACGCAGGTCAAGCGCGAGCTCGCCGGGTTCACGAACAGGGCGGGCCTCACGGGCTCCCTGGAGCAGGCCCTCGCGGGTGCCGACGTCTTCATCGGCGTCTCCGGCGGTACGGTCGCGGAGGAGGCTGTGGCGTCCATGGCGAAGGACGCCTTCGTCTTCGCGATGGCCAACCCGAACCCCGAGGTGCAGCCGGACGTCGCGCACAAGTACGCCGCCGTGGTGGCGACGGGGCGGTCCGACTACCCGAACCAGATCAACAACGTGCTGGCCTTCCCCGGGATCTTCGCGGGGGCCCTGCAGGTGCGGGCCTCCCGGATCACCGAAGGGATGAAGCTCGCGGCGGCCGACGCGCTGGCCGCGGTCGTCGGGGACGACCTGGCGGCCGATTATGTGATCCCCTCGCCCTTCGACGAGCGGGTCGCGCCGGCGGTGACGGCCGCGGTGGCCGCCGCGGCGCGGGCCGAGGGCGTCGCACGTCAGTAATCGCGTCGCACGGCGGTAATCGCTCCACGGGGCGGGCGGGTGGCCAACACCCGCCCGCCCGTCTGCGTCGGTGGCCGTCAGGCGTCGGTTGCGCCGGTGGTCCCGCGGGCGCGCGGGTCGTGGGCGGGCCGCGGCCCGCCCACGAGGTGGCGTCCGGGCGGCGGTCCGGGCCACGGCGAGGGCTGGTGTCCGGGCTGCGGCGCGCTGGTGCCTCCGGGGCAATGGGGGCCGGGTGCCGCCGGGCGGGACGCGTGTCACAGCGGGCTTTGGTTCCGTCCACCGGGCGCGGAGCCTATCGTCAAGGTCATGTTCGCTGCCTACGCCGCCCGCATCGACCGCGACCAGCCCCTCACCGGCCTCGAGTTGGGGGAGCGCCCGGCCCCCGAGCGGAGGCCCGGCTGGACGACCGTGAACGTCAGGGCCGCCTCCCTCAACCACCATGACCTCTGGTCCCTCCGGGGCGTCGGTCTCCCCGAGGACAAGCTCCCCATGATCCTCGGCTGCGACGCGGCCGGTGTCGACGAGGACGGCAACGAGGTCGTCCTCCACTCCGTCATCGGCCAGACCGGCCACGGCGTCGGCCCGGACGAGCCCCGGTCGATCCTCACCGAGCGCTACCAGGGGACCTTCGCCGAACAGGTCTCCGTGCCCGCGTGGAACCTCCTGCCCAAGCCCAAGGAGCTGTCCTTCGAGGAGGCGGCCTGTCTGCCGACCGCCTGGCTGACCGCGTACCGCATGCTCTTCACCAACGCCGGTGTACGCCCCGGCGACTCCGTCCTGGTCCAGGGCGCCGGCGGCGGTGTCGCGACGGCCGCGATCGTGCTCGGCAAGGCGGCCGGTCTGCGGGTCTTCGCCACCAGCCGCGACGAGGCCAAGCGGAAGCGGGCGCTGGAACTGGGCGCCGTGGAGGCCCTGGAGTCCGGGGCGCGGCTGCCGCAGCGGGTGGACGCCGTGATCGAGACCGTCGGGGCCGCCACCTGGTCCCACTCCGTGAAGTCCCTGCGGCCCGGCGGCACGGTCGTGATCTCGGGTGCGACCAGCGGTGACCGTCCCTCCCATGCGGAACTCACCCGCATCTTCTTCCTGGAACTGAAGGTCGTCGGCTCCACCATGGGCTCCAAGGACGAGCTGGAGGACCTGCTCTCCTTCTGCGCCGCGGCCGGCGTGCGTCCTGTCATCGACGAGGTCCTTCCCCTCGACCGGGCCCGTGAGGGCTTCGAGAGGCTGGAGGCCGGTGACCAGTTCGGCAAGATCGTGCTGACCGCGGGCTGACGTCCCCTCGCACCGGCGTATCCCTCGCCCTGACGGCGGGCTCGACAACCTCGTCGAGCCCGCCGTTCGCATGTCCGCGGGGGATCCGCAGCCGGCTTGTCAACCATGGTTGACGCCCGGGTGGTGTCAATGTAAGTTGACGGCATGACGGAGGCAACGGATCTCGCCGAACGGGCGGGCGATCGCGATCCACGGGTCGGTCTGCGGGCCGTCGCCGCGCTGCGAAGGCTGCTGGAGCAGCTGGAGGCGGTGCAGGTGCGCAGTGCGCGCAACCAGGGCTGGTCGTGGCAGGAGATCGCCGCGGAACTCGGCGTCAGCAGGCAGGCCGTGCACAAGAAGTACGGGAGGCGGTGATGCACGGCCCTCGCCCACGGGGACCGGCGCATCGGCGACGAGCACCTGCTCCTCGCCCTGACCGCCCGCCCCGGTGTCCCCTTCGAGGTCCTCGCCGACCACGGCGTCACCTACGCGGCGGTGGAGCGTGTGCTGTGGGGCGGCGGAGAGGTGAGGGCCGGCTGACCCTCACGGCGGGCCGCCGATGTCAATCCTTCCGTGACCGCAGTGTCGCCCCGATGTGCGCCGCCGCCGTGGACAGGTGGCGACGGGCGTCGCGGAGCTGGTCCTCCGTCACCCCGTGGTCCCGGGCCGCGTCGCGGATGTCGTCGCGGAAGCGGTCCAGAAGCCGGTCGAGGGCGCGGGCCGGGTCGCCCGGGAACTCCTCGTGCGCCCAGGAGGGTTCGTACGTCCCGGGGAAGTCCTCAGGGGTCGTGGCGTACTCGGGCGCCGCCGTCTTCGCCGTGTCCGCCGTCCCCGCGCGTCCGAAGCCGAAGTCCTTCCCGAACTCCTTGCCGAAGTCCCCGAACTCCTTGGCCAGTTCGGTCAGCCCTTCCCGTACGCCCGTCGGCCAGTCGCCGTGCGCGAAGTGGTCCTGCACCTGCTCCTGAACCCGTCGCGCCATGCGCTGCAGCTCCTCCTGCGCCTGGGCGCGGACCCGCTCCTGGGCCTCCCTGGCCTGGCGGCGCGCCCGCTGGGCCTCCTCGCGGGCCCGCCGGCTCTCGTCCTTGGCGCGCCGGGCCTGCTCCTTCCACTCCTGCTTGACGCGGCGCATCTCCTCCTTGGCGACGCGCCATGCCTCCTTCTCGGACTGGTCGCCGTGCCGCGCGTACTCCGCGTGCCCGCCATCGTGGTCCTTGGCGCCGCGCCGGGCCTCGGAGACCGCGGCCCGCATCTCGCGGCGCAGGTCGCCCGCCGCACCGCGGACGTCCGCACGGATCTCGGCGGCCAGTTCGGCGACCGATTCACGGATCTCCAGCTCCAGGTCGGCCAGTTCACCGCTGCGGTCGGCCAGTTCGGCGCGGCCCGCGTCGGTGATCGCATAGACCTTCCGGCCGCCTTCGGTGGTGTGCGTGACCAGGCCCTCGGCCTCCAGCTTGGCCAGCCGCGGGTAGACGGTGCCGGCGGACGGTGCGTACAGCCCCTGGAAACGCTCCTCCAGCAGCCTTATCACCTCGTAGCCGTGACGCGGCGCCTCGTCGAGCAGCTTCAGCAGGTAGAGCCGCAGTCGTCCATGGGCGAAGACGGGAGGCATGTCAGAGCCCCTTCTGCTCGGTCGGACCGCCGGTCGTGCCATCCGGGGAACGGTCTGACGGTATTGCGGTGCCGGGTGACGCGTGCGCGGGCGCCGCGTCATCGACCGTCGGCGGTGCCGCGTCCCGTCGGCCGGCCGCCTCCCACGGCCCGTCCTCCGCGGGCGGGCGGCGGAGCAGGACGATCGAGCCGGACGCCGTGGTCGCCTTCACCCGGCCGTTGCCCCCGCCGAGGCGGCCCGTGACCTTCTTGGCGCCCCACTGGCCGGTCACCCGGAGGTCGTCGAAGGCGTTGGACACCGTACCGCTCGCCGTGTTCGCCTCGACCTCGGCGTCCGCCGGCTGGGGGAGGCGGATGGCGATCTCGCCCGAGACGTTCGTCAGGCGGGCGTCGGTGGGGCCGCACGCGGGATCGAGGTCCAGGATGATCGAGCCGCTCACCGAGTCGGCCTTCACGAAGGGGCAGGCGCCCTCGATGACCGTGAGGTCCCCGGAGACGGAGTTGAGCCGCAGCTCTCCGGTGACGCGCTGAGTCTCCACGTTCCCCGACACCGTGGTGACGTGGACCCGGCCGGAGAGGCCGACCAGGGTCGTCTCGCCGGTGACGCCCTTCACCTCGGCGCCGCCGTCGATCCCGGAGACCACGGCGTTCGCGCCGATCACGCCCACCTCCACGCGGGCGGAGGACGGCACGGCCAGCGAGATCACCGCGCTGCGGCGCCAGCCCTTGCGGTCGAGCCACTTGAAGAAGCCCTTCCAGGGGAGGTCGTCGTACACCACGGTGAGGGTGCCGTCCTTGTGCGTCACGGTCAGTGGCGGACCCTCGATCTCCGAGATCTCCAGGCGTGCGGAACCCTCGTCGGTGCCCACGACGTTCACCGTCCCGTTGACGGTGCGTACGTGGAGTGCCGTCACGGGCGTGTCGAAGGTGAGCTTCCCCGGTTCTGCGACGGACCACTCGGACATCGTGCTGACCTCCTCGGCCGGTGCGGACGCGGCGTGCGCGACGGACGACACCGCAGACGGACGCGGGGGCGGGCGTGGTGGGTGCGACGGTGCCGACGGGCGCCGAGGGGGATCACCGACGCGCCATATCGCGTCTTCTGTCTTTCACGATATATCGCGGCTATGGAAAGTCAAGACACCCGTTCTGGGGAGCCTGTAAGGGAAAAGCCGACAAAACCGCCTAACGTGGGGCCATGCCGACGGAAGACCGCGCCACCGGACCCGCCCCCGGCGCGCTGCTGTTGTGCCGGTCGGATCCCGCTTCCGTCGCACCCGCCGCCCGGCTGCTCCGCGAACCGATGGTGCTCACCCCGGCGGGCCGCCCGTGGAGCGTGCTGGTTCCCGAGGGCCGGCCCTGGCTGGACGGCGGCGAACCCGTCGACCGGGTCCTGACCGGCTGGGCCGCCGCGCTCGCGGTGGGCGCCCCCTGGCCCGTCCTCGCCCTGTGGTGGGACACGGACCGCGCCGGTTACACCCTCGCCGCCGGCTTCCGCCGCCCCGTGGGCTACGTATGGCTCGCCAACGGCACCCCGGCCGGCGAGGACGAGGCCATGCACACCTTCGCCACCCGCCTGGGCCTCGACCCCGTCCTGGACATGCAGGAACTCGACCGCCTGACCGAGCCCGCCGCGGAGGCCGACGCGCGGGCCCGACTCCACGGACTCCTCACCGTCCTCACGCGTGCCGGAGTCACGCTGCCGACGGGCCTGGTACCCGGCGAACCGGCGGACCGCCTGTGCGCGGCGGCCCGCACCCGGCCCGACGCCCAGGAGATCGAGTGGCCGGTCCGGCAGCCCGCGCCCCCCACGCGACGCGCCACGGCGACGGGTAGGCACCGCCCCGCCTCCTGGCTCCCGTGGGCCGGCACCGAGAAGGCCCGCGTCCTGGCCCTGGCCCAGGTGGCGGCCGGCCTGCCGCTCACGGCGTGGGGCCTGCGCCGCCGCAGCGGCGGCTGGCTGGCGGCCGGGCTGCTGCTTCTCGCGCACGGCACGCTGGGTCTGCTGTACGACCTGGGCCGCCCGCGCGACTGACGGCGGGGCCGCCGTCCCCGGGTCCGCCCGTCCGACGCCCGCCGCTACTCCTCGTCTTCGTCGTCCAGCCGTGCCAGCCACGTGGCCAGCCGCTCCACCGGCACCTCGAAGTCCGGATTGAGGTCGACGAACGTCCGGAGCTGGTCGGCGAGCCACTCGAAGGTGAACTCCTCCTCGCCGCGCCGCTTCTCCAGTTCCTCGATGCCGCGGTCGGTGAAGTACATCGGTGGTGCTCCGTCGGGTTGGTGAACGGGTAGGGGACGACAAGAAGAAGGATAGGCGTGAGCCCGGCAATCCTGTGGGGCGCGCGGGACTCTCGCGCGGTCACCGCCACGCCCGCTAGCCTGCGCACCGTCGGGCAGGACCACGGGGGTCCGGGGGACGGGGAACGGGGGATGCCATGACGCACGAGCCGACGCGCATCGCGCGCATCGAGATGCCGGACGGAACGCCGGTGTGGGCCCGGATATCCGGGGCGGAGGAGCTCGCCGTGCCGTCCGGGGAGCTGTCGTACACCGACACGGGGTTCGCCGACCGGGTGGAGGCGCGGGTCGAGAGCCTCCACTCCGTGGTGACGAGCGTGGCGCGTTCCCTGGCGGGGCCGCTGCGCGCGGTGCGGCCCGACGAGGTCAGCGTCGAGTTCGGCATCGAGTTGACCGCGAAGGCGGGCAAGGTGGTCGGGCTGCTGGCGGACGGCGGGGCCAAGGCCGGTATCACGGTCACCCTCACCTGGCAGGGCGGCCCCCCGATCCCCGGCACGCCCGGGGGCACCGCCTCCGATGCGACGGCCGAACCGCCGCGGCAGGCACCGCACGACCCGGCGGGCGACCCTGGCGCGGGTGCGCCCCCGGGCGCTCGGGGGCACGGTGGTGCCGACGACGCCGGCGGCGGGGGCGGGACATGACGGACGGGCACGCCCGGGGCGCGTCGAGCGCCGACGACGCGGCCCACCGTGCGCTGCGTGAACTCGTCATGGCGGCCACCGTGCGCATCCATCGCGCGGGGGTCGGGTATGCCCTCGACGAGCCGGGCACATTCCTCGGCAGCGGATTCTTCGTCGCGCCGAACTGGGTCCTGACCTGCGCGCATGTGGCAGAGGGCGGGGAGGGGGGTGAGATTGTCGTGGTCTACGAGACCGGGCCGGGGCGCGGGGGGTCCGCCGTGGCCGGGGCCGTCGCGGCCACGGTCCCGGAACATCCGGGCGCGGCCGTGCGCGGCACCTGGCCGGCGCCGGACCTCGCGCTCGTCCAGCTCCGCGAACCCGTCGCGCACGACTGTGTCTACGTCTCCGAGCGGCCCGCCGCCTACTTCGGCGAGGGCCGGGTGTTCTACGCCGGGTGGACCGTGATGGGCGGCCGGTTACAGGTTCTCGACGGGCCCCTGTCCGTGCAGGGCACCCTGGGCGGATGGTCCTCGGGCGTGCAGATGCGCCTCGGCCACAACGACCTCCCGCCCGGGGTCTCCGGCGGGCCCGTCATCGACCCGGTCCGCGGCGAGGTGATCGGCGTCCTGAAGTCGCGCTCGGACCAGGGCAGCGGCGGCACCTCCACGGGAATCGAGCAGTTACGGGCCCTGTCGGTGCCCCAGGGCGAGGTTCGCAGCGAGCACGGCGACCTGTACCAGGCCGTCTTCCACGCCCACGACCGCTACCACCGCGACCGGCAGCGCCACCCCGACTCCGACCGGCCCACCTGGGCCGATGTGCAGAGCCGGCTCGGGGCACGGCCCGGTCGCACGCTCAGCCCCGACGAGCGCATCCAGCTGCTGGGCCGGCTCGCGGAGCTGCCGCCCCCGGCGAGCACCCGCAGCCTCCTCGACATCCTGGAGTCCCTGCCAGACCTGCGGGCCGCGCTCCCGCAGCCGGCACCGCGCGGCTGGCGCGACGGCCTGGGCGCGCTGTACGAGGGCGCGCGCCAGGACGGCGCGCTGGAACTCGTCCTCGACTACGCGATGCGGGTCATGTCCGCAGAGCGTCCTTTCGACGCGCCCGGCACCCAGGACGCGGAGCAGGCCCTGTGGGAGTGGGTGCGGCACAGCGCGGAGGGCCTGGGCCAGCGGTACCGCCGCAGCCTCGCCCAGCAGCGGATCGAGCTGCTGCGGCCACGGCACCGTCCCGGGCCGGGCAGGCCGGTTTCCGGCAGCGGCCGGCACGATCCGGTGGATCTCGTGCCCGGCGTGGCCTCCTGGACGTCCGCGGTCCCGGCCGGTCCCGTCCCGGCCGGTCCCCCGGACGGCCCTGCGCCCGGATCCGAACCGTCCCTGGTCCACGACCGCGCGCAGGGGGAGCACGCGAGGGCGCACACCACGGACGGTGCGTCCGGTCCGTCCACGCTGCTCGAACTCGTGCAGCGGGGCTGGGAGCCGGACCGCTGCGACTGGCGGATCTCCGTGGCCCGTCCCGACGGCGAGGTCGTCCGCCTCGACGAGGCCGAGCGTCTGCCGCTGGGCGAGCTGCCCAGGCCGCTGGCCGGTCCGCTCGCGGAGGCGTTCCGCCAGTGCGACCGCCCCGGACGGCCCGCCGTGCTGCAGGTCGCGCTGCCCGGTGCGCTGCTCGGACTTGCCGTGGACGCCTGGCAGCTGGTGCCGGACGGGGTCCCGCTCGGTGCCGAACGCCCCGTCGTCGTGCGCTGTGCCGACCGCGACCAGCCGCCCGGCGTGGACGAGTTCGGGTTCCCCGCCCTGGACGCGCTCGCGGCCGACGAGGAGCAGCGGGAGCGGCGGGCCCGCTGGCGCTGGGTCCACGCCCACGACGCGCAGGCCGAAGTCCTCGACTGCGACGACGGATTGCGGATACCCGTACCGCCGATGGACCGGCTGCGGGGCCTGCCGCACGGCGCGGTACCGATCCTGTGCCGCTACGGCGACCAGCGGTTCGAGGACGACGCCGTCGCCCTGGCGCGAATCGTGCGCGGTGGCTTCGGAGTCGCGCTGTGGCGCCGCTGGCACGGCCGACGGGACGCCGTGTGCGGGGAGTTCCACCGCGGGGCGGGTGACACGGTCGCGGGGGCGGGCAGCGCCGAGCGGCTGCCGGAGCTGGTGCACGAGCTGCGGGCGGGGCTGCGCGCGGGCCGGGCGGAGACGTACTGGGCCGACGGCATCGCCTTGCTGTACGACGATCCGCACCGGCCCCTGCCGGGGAGCGGCGATCTGCTGGAGGCACCGTGAAGCGACCGGACCGAAGGCCGTTGCGAAGGCCGTTGCGAAGGCCGTTGCGAAGGCCGTTGCGAAGGCCGTTGCGAAGGCCGTGTCGAAGGCCGTGTCGAAGGCTGCGCCAACGACCGGCGCAAAGGTCGGCGCAACGGCCGTGTCGGGGGCCGTGCCCGAGGCCGTACCGCGCCCTTATCAGGCTTCCTGCGGATCGATACCGTGATGCACGTTCGACGGCTGCCCTGGCGGACGAGTGACGACGAGGACCGGATCATGACCGAATCCAGCGAGTGGCTCATCTACCGAGGCGCCGGCGAACCCCACGACGGGATCGAGCGGCTGCCCGCGCCTCCGCCGTGGCGGGACTTCACGGGCCGTGACGCCGCGCCGGGCGGCGGCGACGGGTCCGAGGACCGCAGGCTGGGCGCGTACCGGCATCTGGCCGAGCTGCACCGGCCCGGCGCCGAGGAACTGGAGATGATCAACGCGGCGCTGTACCTGCGCCGCCCGCTGCTCGTGACCGGCAGCCCCGGTGCGGGCAAGAGCACCCTGGCCCACTCGGTCGCCTACGAGCTGGGCCTGGGCAACGTACTGCGCTGGTCCATCGTCAGCCGCTCCACGCTTCAGGACGGTCTGTACCACTACGATGCCATCGCCCGGCTGCAGGACGTCCAGATCGCGGCCCAGGGTGGATACGGCAACGCGGCCGGCTCGCCCGGCGCGGTGGAGAGCATCGGCAGCTACATCCGGCTCGGTCCGCTCGGTACTGCTCTGCTGCCCTCCGACGCGCCGCGGGTGCTGCTCATCGACGAACTCGACAAGAGCGACATCGACCTGCCCAACGATCTGCTCAACGTGCTGGAGGAGGGCGAGTTCCCGATACCCGAGCTCGAACGCCTCGCCGACCGGTTGCCGGACGGCGAGGCCGAGGTGCTGACCGCCGACGGCACCAAGGTGCGCGTGCGCGACGGAAGGGTGCGCTGCCGGGCCTTCCCCTTCGTGGTCCTGACGAGCAATGGGGAACGCGACTTCCCCGCCCCACTGATGCGCCGGTGCATCCACCTGCAGCTGGACCGGCCCGACCACGCGAGGCTCGCCACGTTCGTCCGAGCGCATCTGGGCGACGAGGCCGCCCGCGCGGGCGACGATCTGATCACCCGTTTCCTGGAGCGGTCGCGCAGCGAACTCCTCGCGGCCGACCAGTTGCTGAACGCCATCTATCTGACCGACGCGGCCGCTCCGCCGAGCCGCGACCGCCTGGCCGACCTGCTCATCCAGCGACTCGACCGCCCGAGGTGACGCGCTGATGCCCGACGCGACGGCGCGCCACGGCCCCGGCCTCCCCGGCGAAGGTCCCGGCCCCGGCCTCCCCGGCGAAGGAACCGGCCCCGGCGGCCCGGTCCCGCCCGGTCCCCTCCCGCCCGGTCCCCTCCCGCCCGACCGCGACCCGATCGCCGAACTCGTGGTCCGGCTGCGGGAGATCGGGCTCGACCCGGACGCCGAGGACCTGTGCGACGCCCTGTGGCTGGCCCACTGGACGCGTCCCGCCCCGTCCCGGGGGACCGGGGAGGACGAACCGCGGCAGCAGGTCCCGCCCGCCGTGCCGCCCGAACTCCGGGGCGGGCTGCCTGCGTCCGGCACCCCGGTGGCCGACCCGTCCCGCACCGAGCCGTCCCCTGCGGAGCCCTTGCCGCACGGGGCGGAGGGCGACCGGCGTGTCGCCCTGTACCCCGTGCCGCAGCACGGTGGGCAGCGGGCCGGGGGGCAGGGCAGGACGGCGGCGCTGCCGGTCGGGGTGCCCGTCGCCCCCGCGCTCCCCGCCCCACTCGAACTCCAGCGCGCATTACGGCCGTTGCAGGGGTACCGGAGCGCCGCGCCCCCGCTCAGGTCGGTGCTCGACGAGACGGCGACGGCGGAGCTGAGCGCCCGGGCCGGGGGACTGGTGCTGCCCGTCTTCGTCGCCGTGACCCGGGCCGACGCACGCCTCCAACTCGTGATGGACGCCTCGTCGTCGATGCGGGTGTGGGACCGGATGTTCGCCGAACTGGAGCAGGTCTTCGCGCAGTTGGGAGCCTTCTGGGACATCCAGGTGAGCCATCTGCACCAGGGCCCCGACGGCCGGCCGGCCGTCAGCCGCAGTCCCGAGCCCCACACCGCCCCGCTGCACTCCGCCGACCGGCTGAGCGATCCGACGGGACGCCGTATCACCCTCCTCGTCAGCGACTGCGCGGGCCCCTTGTGGCGCAGCGGCCACGCCCACCGGCTCCTGCACCATCTGTCCCGGCAGGCCCCCGCGGCCGTGCTGCAGCCGCTGCCGCAGCGCATGTGGAGCCGCACCCGGCTTCCGGTCACCTACGGGGAGCTGACTCGTGGCGAGACCCTGGGCGGCGCCGCCGCGCTCCGGGTGCGCACCACGGCCGGTCCGTCCCCCGAGGCCCGGCGCGGTGCCGTCCCGGTACCGGTGCTGCCGCCCGATCCGGTCGCCCTCGGCGCCTGGGCGCGGCTGCTGTCCGGGGCGGGCCCGGTGGCCGGCGCCGTCGGCTGGGTGCTCTCCGACCAGCCGCCCGCGCCCGCCGCGCGCCCCGGCCGCCGCCCGTCCGCCCTCGAACTGGTCAGCCGGTTCCGCTCCACGGCATCCCCGGCCGCGGGCAGGCTCGCCGGCTACCTCGCCGCGGCGCCGCTGTGCCTGCCGGTGATGCAGCTGGTGCAGCGGACCATGCTGCCCGACTCCGGGCCCTCCGAACTCGCCGAGGTCCTGCTGAGCGGCCTGGTGTCGCGCGCCAGGGAGGACTACGGGAGCGACGGCCTCCAGTGGTTCGAGTTCGCGCCCGGTGTCCAGGAGTCGCTGCTGTCACCGCTGGGCCGGGATGAGGCCATCCTGGTCCTCAAGTACTGCTCGGAGTACATCGAGCAGCGCTTCGGCAAGGGCGGTCCCAACTTCCCGGCCCTCGCCCTGGCACAACTGGGCGACGGCGGCCCGGGACACCCCTACGCGCCCGGTGCAGGCTACCCGGGGGACAACGGGGACAACGGGGACAACGGGGACAACGGGGACAACGGGGACAGCGGGGACAGCGGCGGCGCCGCCCTCGTCCCGCAGCCCTTCGCCGAGGTCGCCGCGCGCGTCCTGGAGCGCTTCATGCCCCTGCCCCGGCAGTTCGCCCTCTACGGCCGCCGGGACGGCCCGGACCCCGGCACGGGGCATCCCACGCATGCCGCGGTCCTGCGGGCCCGTTCCCTGGTCGAGCGGTTCGACCAGGAGGGCATGGTGCAGGACCTCATCGACGCCGTGCAGTTGCTGCGGGGTGCCACGGAGCACGAGCAGGCCGCCGGCGCCGACCCGGAACTGTGGGGCGAGTACGCGCACTGCGTGCTCAGGCTGTGGGAGGTGCTGGGCGGCGCGGAACTGCTCCGGGAGGCCGAGGCGGCCGCGGACCGGGCCGTGGCGCACCCCCGCGCGCTGCGCGAGCGGGCGGTGCTCGCCCGGGTGCTGCGTGCCGCCGCCACCGACCGCAGGCGCCACGGCGACCAGCGCGGCGCACTGGAGCTGCTGCGGCGCGCCGACCGCGAGTACGCCGTGGCCTGTGCTGCTCCCGGCCTGGACGAGAAGGAGTCCCTGAAGCTCACTCTGGAGCGTGTGGGCGCACTGGAGTCGCAGTGGCGTCTCGGCGGCGACAGCGCGCTGCTGCAGGGGGCGGTCGGCATGCTGGAGGCGTTCGCCGACGCCTGGCCCGACCGGCGCCGCCGGCCGCCCGAACTGCCGCTCGCCCACGGCCGGATCCTGCTGCGCCTGTCCGGCGCCACCGTGGACCCCGAGCAGGCCCGCCTTTACGCGGAACAGGGGGCGCAGTCACTGCGGAACGCACTGGAGACCGCCGGGGAGGCGCGCCCGGGGGCATCCGCGGAGAGCGCGCGTGACCGGGTCCGCGTCCTCCTCGACCTGGTCGACGCGCTGCTGCGGTCGGGAGGCGTCCTGGACGACGCCCAGGCACGTGTGGACGAGGGGCTGGCCCTGACCAGGGAGCAGGGCCTGCGCGCCGCCCTTCTGGTGCGCGCGGGACGCATCAGCGAGGCCCGCTATGCCGAGACGGGCGACCCGCGTGAACTCCAGGCGGCCGCGGACCGGTTCGCGCAGGCGGCCCGGCGCATGTCGCGGGACGCGCCCGCGCACGCAGATGTGCTCGCCGAGTGGGGCGAGGTGCTGCTGCGCAGGGCGGTGCTGGAGACGGGCCCCCGCTCCCAGGAGCCGCTGTTCCGGGCGATCCGGGTGCTGCGGGAGTGCCGCACGCAGACCCCGGCCGGCAGCCCGCACCTGGCGCACCGCGTGTTGCTGCTGGGCCGGGCGCTGATGCTGCGCTACCGGGCCCGGGGGGACCGGGTCGACCTGCGCGAGGCCGAACACCTCTTCGGGCTCGCCGCGGCGGAGGCGGACGATCCGCTCCTGGCTGCCCGCTGCCGGCTGGAGGCGGGCCAGGTCCGGTTCGAGGCGTACCAGAGCCTGGGGCGCCCCTCGCGCCTGGACGAGGCCGTCGACGCGTTCCGGGCCGCCGCCGAGGCGGCCCGTGAGGCGGAGGCGGAGGCGGAAACGGACCGCCGTCGTCAGGAGGCCGTGGAACTGGGCGCGCAGGCGCACCACTGGCGGGGTATGTCCTACGAGGCGGCAACGCGTCCGCGTGCGGCCCGTGAGGCGTACCGGGCCGCACGGGCGGAGTGGTCGAGGCTGCCGGACGGCAGCGTGACCACGGGCGAGCCGACGGCACGGCAGACGGCTCAGCGGCTGGCGGAGCTGGAGTAGCGGGGCGGATTCGGGAGAGAGGATGTGGGATGGGCGTACGGGATGAGGCCGCTTCCGGGGTGGGGCCGGACCGCGCCGGGGAGCCGCTGCCGGACCTGCTGGGGCTGGACCTCGAGGAGTTGAGGACGATGCGGCATCCGGTGCTGCGCGAGGTGCTGGCCGATCTGCGGGAGCGGGCGGCACGGCCGAGCGAGATGCTGTGGGGGTTCAACAACGCCTTCTGAGCCGGCGGGACCGTAGGTCCAGGGATATCACTTTCGGTCGAATTCATTGCTCAACCGGTCAACTCCGAACGTCGCCCGTTTGTGTTCCCGGATGGGCAGGCATGTGCTCCCCTACGGGTGGGGGCCGTGCCGCGGTGGTCGTACCACCGGAGCACGAGCCGTACGGCATGGGGGTGCTGGAGTGTCGCCACAGGCCGCTCCCGGGCGGATCCCCGAAGGGCCCTTCCCCTTCCGGCAGTTCATCGTGAAGGTGCACGGCCGCTGCAACCTCGCCTGCCGGTACTGCTACCTGTACGAAGGCCCCGACCACGGCTGGCGCGACCGGCCCGCCGCCGCCACGGCCGACGTCCTCGACCGCACCGCACACCGCATCGCCGAACATGCCCGCGGCCACGGCCTGACGGCGGTGTCCCTGGTCCTGCACGGCGGTGAACCGCTCCTGGCGGGCGCGGACACGCTGGGCCGCTTCACCGGCCTCGTACGCGACCGGGTCCCGGCCGGCTGCGTCGTCCACCCGACCGTGCAGACCAACGCCACCCTGCTCACGGGGCGGCGCATGTCCGCGCTCGCCCGGCACGGCATCCGCGTCGGCATCAGCCTCGACGGGGGACTCGCCGCCCACAACGCACGACGCGTCGACCGGTCCGGCCGCCCCTCCTGGCCGGCCGCCTCGCGCGGGGCGCGCCTGGTCGCGGACCGGTTCCCGCAGTCGTACGCCGGAATCCTCACGGTGGTCGACCCGGCACTCGACCCGCTGGAGACCTACGACTCCCTGCTCGCCCTGCGTCCGCCGGCCCTGGACCTGCTGCTGCCGCACGGGAACTGGTCGGCCCCGCCACCGCACCTGGACGGCACCGGCACCCCCTACGGCGACTGGCTGTGCGCCGTCTTCGACCGCTGGTGGGGGGCGGGGCGGCGGGAGACCCGGGTGCGGATCTTCGAGGAGTGCCTCGCGCTGCTGCTGGGACTGCCCGCCGCCACGGAGTCACTGGGCCTCGCGCCCTTCGACGCGGTGGTGATCGAGACGGACGGGTCCATCGAGCAGGTCGACTCCCTCAAGTCGGCGTACGCGGGGGCCGCGGAGACGGGCCTGGACGTCTTCCGGCACGGCTTCGACGGGGCCCTGCGCCATCCCGGCGTGGCGGCCCGGCAGGCGGGCGCCGCCGCACTGGCGGCGGAATGCCGGGCCTGCCCCTTGCTCACCGTCTGCGGCGGCGGCCACTACGCCCACCGCTACCGAGCCGGACACGGCTTCGTGAATCCCTCCGTGTACTGCGCCGACCTGCAACGACTCATCCGCCATGTGGCGAAGCGGCTCGCCGGCCAAGCAGCGCCGGCACTCCGGGCGCCCGTCCCATGGGAAGGGAGCACCCCGTGATACTTCCGGCGGTCCCCGACCGGGCCCTCGCCGAGCTCGGCCGTACCGAAGGCGGCCCCGACACGCTGGCGCTCCTGGTACGCGACCAGGACACCCGGCGGCTGCTGATGCTGCGCGCCGTTCTCGACGCCGTCGACGGGGCGGCCACGGCACTGTGCCCGGCCGCGGCCCGGCGGCGGGTGGCGGAGGACTGGGCGCTGCTGGCCGAGGCGGACCGGGCGGGGCCCCGGGAGGGCGACGGGCCGAGGCCGCACGGGGGCACGACCGGGGGCACGGGCGGGGGCGCGGGCGTGGGTGCGGGCGCCGGGGGCGGGCAGTTCCACGCGCCCGGCCCCGCGGACCTCCCCGGCGGGCCCGCGGACACCCGCCGTCGCTCGCCCGCTCGCGCACGGCTCCTGCATCCGCTGGTCGGCCCCTGGGCCACACGCTGCCTGCGCGGCCTGGACACGGAGACGGAACCGCCGACGCGGGAGCGCACATGGGAACTGCGGCGCGACCTCGCCCACCTGAGCGCACTCGCGGCGGCGGCCGCGGCCCGTGCCGGGATCTCCTTCACGGTGCGGCTGACGGCGCGCGACGGGGCGCTCACCCTGCCGTCCCTGGGGGCGCTGCACACCGTGGAGTCCGGGGACGCCCCGGTCGAGGTCCGCCACCGGCGCGGTCACCTGACGCTGCGCCAGCGGGGCGGCGCCGACGTCGTGGTCCACCTGGAAGACGGCATCGGCGCCTGGTCGGGGGCCCCCTCCTGGACGCCCGCGTACGCGCTGCCCGGTCTGGTGCCGGGCAGCGCGCCGATGCCCCTGGACGACACCGACCCGTACCGCACCGTGCCCGGCGGGCCGCGCTACCGGGAGATGAGCCCGGCGGCGACACCGGACGACGGGGAACGCAAGCGGTGGGTGCAGGCGTGGATGGGAACCGCCGGAGCCCTGCTGCTGGGCGGAGAACAGCGGGTCATGGAGACCGCCGGCCTGCTTCGGTGCCTGGTACCGCTGGCCGCGCCGCCCGCCTCGCCCGCGGGCAGCGACGGCGGCGGGTACTGCAGCGCCACCAGGCGCGAAGCGTTCGGCGCCGTGCTCAGCAGTCCCCCGCCGACGCCGCCCGCCTTCGCCGCGACCCTGGTCCACGAGATCCAGCACACCAAACTCGCGGCGCTCGCCCAGATGGTGACGTTGCATCACGCGAGCCCGGACGAGCGGTACTTCGCTCCATGGCGTCCCGACCCGCGCCCCTACGACGGCCTGCTGCAGGGCACGTACTCGCATCTGGCCCTGGCGGACTACTTCCAGCGCTGCGCCCGTGCCGCACCCGGCCGGACCGAACAGGAGAGCGCATGGGCGCTGTACGCCCGCTACAAGGAGCAAGTGGGTGCCGCGCTGCCCACGCTGGTCGCATCGGCCGACCTGACCGACCGGGGGCGCGCCTTCGTGGACCAGATGGTCGCCACGTACGAGCGGATCGCCGCCTTCCCGGCCCCCCGGGGGCACGCGGCGCGTGCGGCCGCCTATGTGAAGGCCGCCCGCACCCTGTGGCTGCAACGGCACGGGCCGTTGCGCCGGACGCGTGAATGAGGTTGCCGGAACGGGTGAGGCCCGCCGCGCCCGTGGGAAAGGATGCCAACCGCGGAGCGCAAGTATGGAGCAGACCAGTCCGTGCCTATGCGGCACCGCGCCCAGGTTCTACTATGACGCACGGGGAGGCCGCTGCATGTCTGGAGCTCGTACGCCGGTCGGATCAGCCGAGAAAGGGGCCGCGAAGCAGACCGTCACGATCAGCTTCGCCGGGTTCAACCGGGCCTGGGCGGCCTGGATCGGTGACCGGCTGGAGCGCCGCGGGCTCCGCGTCGTGTATCTGCGCTGGGACTCCCCGGCCGAGATCCCGCTGGAAGACCTCCTCCGCGACCTCAAACTCTCCGAGGGACGCGTCCTCATCATCGTCAGCGAGTGGTACTTCCAGCTCGGGCCACGCTCCCACGACGAGTGGAACGCGGCCCTGCGCACGGTCGTGGCACCCGACCCCGCCCGGTTCGCCGCCGTCTCGGTCACCACAGCGCCGGTGCCCACGGCCGCCGCCGTGCTCGCCCCGACGGACCTGACCAACATGGGTGCCGACGAGGCCGAGCGGCGCCTGCTCGACCGGCTGGACCTGCCGATCGACCCGCTGCCCGAATCCGCGAACGGCGCACGGCGCGGGCCGCGTTTCCCCGCCGCCATGCCGGAGGTCTGGGGCGGTGTCCCGCGCCGCAACACACGCTTCACGGGCAGGGAGCCCCTGCTGAACGACGCCTACCACCTCCTCCAGGGCGCCGAGCCGGGCGCGGGCGTGGTGACGATGCACGGCATGTCGGGCGTGGGCAAGACTCAGCTCGCCGCCGAGTACGTGTACCGGTTCGGCTCCGAGTACGACGTGGTGTGGTGGGTCAACGCCGAGAACAGGGTCAGTTACCGCCGCCTCCTCGCCGAACTCGCCCCGAGACTGGGGCTGGAGACGGGCCAGGAGTACGGCGAACGCCTGCGTGCCGTCCGTGACTCGCTGCGTCGCGGTGTCCCCTTCGCGCGCTGGCTGCTGGTCCTGGACGGCGCGGACGAGCCGGACCAGATCTGGGACCTGGTGCCGACGGGCCCCGGCCACGTACTGATCACCTCACGGAACCCGGAGTGGAGCGAGCACAACAGCAGACTGCTGGAAGTGCCCGTCTACGAGCGCTACGAGTCCGTGGCCTTCATCCGCCGTCGCGCACCGCGGCTCACCGAGGCCGAGGCCGACCAGCTCGCGGAGGCCCTGGAGGACCTGCCGCTGCTGCTGGACCAGACGGCCGGCTGGCTCAACGACTCGGACCTGTCGGTCGAGGAGTACATCGGACTGCTGGAGGGCGGCATCGACCAGGACGTGGTCAAGGTATCGGCGGACTTCCCGCTCGCCTTCCAGACGGCGTGGTCGATACTGCTGAACAAGCTGCGTGAGACGGTCCCGGAGTCCGTGGACCTGCTGCGTCTGTGCACGTTCTTCGCGCCCGGCTTCATTCCCGTGCGGCTCCTGAAGGAGATGCCGCACGACGAACTGCCCGAACAGATCGCCGGACTGCTCAACGACCCGCTGCTGTGGAACAAGGCGATCAACCAGCTGCGCCAGTACTCCGTGGTCCGCCTGGAGTCCCACGACACGACCTCCGACGACACGGCGGCCTCGGGCGAGTCGTTGTACCTGCACCGCATGGTGCACCAGATCGTCCGCAAGGACATGCCGGACGAGGACCGCGAGGAGTTCATCGAGGTCGTGCGCAGGGCGCTGGCGGCAGCGGACCCGCGCAGGCCGACGGACCCGGAGCTGTGGCCCGCGTACGCGGAGATCGTGCCGCACCTCGACTACGCGGAGGTGCTCAACAGCACCGACTCGACCGTGCAGCGTCTGGTCTTCAACTGCCTTCGCTACATGTTCTTCTCGGGCGAGTACCAGGCCGGGATCAAACTCGGTGAACGCGCCCTGGACACCTGGCGGTCGCTGCTGGGGCAGACGCACCCCCGGATCTGGGAGCTGACCTACCACTACGCCAACCTGCTGCGCGCGGTCGGCGAATACGGCCGTACGGAGGCCATCGAACGCGTCGCGGTCGATCACCTGAGAGAGGAGCGAGGTCCGCAGGACCTGGAGCATCTTCGCGCGGCCGGAGGGCTCGCCGCCGACCTGCGCGGCCTGGGCCGCTACAACGAGGCATTCGAACTGTCCCAATGGATCCTGGCGGCGTATCGCGAACTCCTGGGCGAACAGGACTCACGCACCCTCAACGCCCAGAACAACCTCGGCGCCACACTGGTGCTGCTGGGCCGCTACGAAGAGGCTCTCGGCCTGGACAGGCAGACCATGGAAGCGCGGCGTCTCCTGCTGCGGGCACGCCATCCGTGGACCCTCTATTCGGAGTTCGCCTACGCGACCGATCTGCGCCTGCTGGGCCGCTACCCGGCAGCCGAGTCGATCCAGGCGAAGAACGTGAAAGAGCTCCTCAACGTGATGGGGTCCAACAACCCGTACACGCTCAAGGCCCAGCACAACCTTGCGTTGTGTCACTACCGCAGTGGCGACCGTGAGAAGGCGGGCCCGCTCCTGGCCCGTGTGCTGGAGCGGGCGGAGCGCGTCTTCGGCGAAACGGATCCGAACACGCTCATTTTCGTCACCAGTCAGAGCTGCTTCGCCCGGGAGAACGGTGACATCGACCAAGCCCGTGAGCTCAGCGAGGCCGTCGTCGCCCGTTACGAGATGATGCTGGGCGATGGGCATCCCTTCGTCGCCGGTGTCCGGGCCAACCACGCTCTGGTCCTGCGCGGTGTGGGCGAACGCGAGCACGCCCACGCCCTCATCGAGCAGTCCCTGGCCGACATGACCGCGGCCGTGGGCGAGAGCCATCCCTGGACCCTGGGCTGCGCCATCAACGCCTCGGCCCTGCGCAGCCTCGTCGGTGACCCCGAGTCGTCGGCCGAGCTGAGCAAGGCGACGGTCGCGCGGGCGAGCGAGGTCCTGGGCCGTACGCACCCCATGACGCTCTCCGCGCGCATCGCCCATGCCGCCGACCTCCGGGCGCTGCGCGACCGGAGGCAGGCTGAGAAGGTCGAACAGGAGGCGCTGTCGGATCTGGCGGCGACGCTGGGCTCGCAGCATGTCCACACGGTCTCGGCCCGCGCCCGCAACCGCCCGTACTGGGACTTCGAACCCCAGACGGTCTGACCGAACCGCAGCCGTGCCCGGTCCGCATAACCCCCGACGCACCGGGGAAGGACCCATGTCTCTCAACATGGCCGCAATGCATGGGAGTTGACTCAAGGGGGACGCGTGGTGATCTTAGTGGGGCCCGTCCCGGCGGGAGCGGACGGGCCCATTCCCATCGAGGTGGCAGCGGACCTCGGGCCGGATTCCTCACCCGACGGCCTCGACCTCGTGTACGGCGACGAGGAGACCAGGGACACGGCCGCCCACCGAGTCGTCCAGGTCGCCCGGGACGCCTACACCGACGGGCTGGACCTCGCCCGGCGCTGCGCGGCCCAGGCGGTACGGCGTTTCGGGGAGCTCCAGGAGGGCGTCCGGCCGGACGAGATAGAGATGCAGCTCTCCATCAAGGTCGACGCGGGTGTGGCGGCCCTGGTCAAGAGCGGGGCGGAGGCACAGCTCCAGATCACCTTCAGGTGGCGGACGGCCGCCGCGCCGGGGGATCCGGCGCCGGGCCCGGAAGGCGCCGTCTCGTGAGCCGCGCCACCGGAGAGGTGCACATCCTGCCGTACAGCCGTGTCGTGGGCCAGGAGGAGCTGAAGCTGGCGCTGGAACTCAACCATGTCGTGCCCCGCATCGGCGGCGTGCTCATGGCCGGCGCCCGGGGCACCGCCAAGTCCACCCTCGTACGGGCGTTCGCCCTGATGGCCCATGACGAGCTGCCCGTCACCCTTCCCATCAACGCCACCGACGACCGCGTCCTGGGCGGCTGGGAACTGGATGCCCTCATCCGGGGCGAGCCGCGGCCCCAGCCGGGTCTCCTGGAGGACGCCGACGAGAAGGGTCTGCTGTACATCGACGAGGTGAATCTGCTGGACGACCACCTCGTCAACATCATCCTCGACGTCGTCTCGACCGGAGTGCTGTCCGTGCAGCGTGAAGGTCTCGCCACCGCCAGGCACCTGTCCTTCGGGCTCGTCGGCACCATGAACCCCGAAGAGGGCGGTCTGCGGCCCCAGCTGCTCGACCGCTTCGGGCTGATGGTCACCGCCGGGCGGCTGGACGTCGAGGCGCGCCACCGCATGATCCGCACGGTGCTGGACTTCGAGGAGGAACTGGCGGGGGAGGAGTCCGGCTGGCTCGCGGCGGCCGCTCGGGAGGACCGCCGGACGCGTACGCGGCTGGAGACCGCCCGGGACCGCGCACCGCGGGTTCATGTGCCCGACGAGGTCGTCCGGTTGTGCGCCGAGGCGGCCGAGCGGGTGGACGCCGTGGGCCAGCGCGGCGAGATCGTGGCCACGCTGGCGGCCCGGGCCCTCGCCGCGCTGGAAGGCGCGGACCAGGTGGAGCGCGTCCACCTGCGGCGGGTGCTGCCCATGGCGCTTCGGCATCGGCGGCCGGAGACCGCCCACGGCGGCACCTTCGACTGGGGGCCGGACGAGCAGACCCGCATCAGGGATCTCTTCGAACCCCTCTGACCCGCCTGGTTACGCATCGTGGCATCCGATCTGCCGAAGGGCCTCGCCGTGTCCGAACCCAGCGCGCCCGAGGAACCCGACGACCTCGCCCGGCGGCTGGCCCGCGCCCTGGTCTGCGCGGCGGCCGAACCCGCCCTGCCCGGGGTACTGCTCTTCGACCTCGATCCCCGGCTCATGGACTCCGTGGCACAGCTGTTCACCCGGATCGTCGCCGGCTCGGGGGTCCTGGACCGCTCCGGGCCCGAGCAGGTCCCCCTCATGCTGGGCGCCATCACCCGTGACGAGGACCTCTGGGTCCGGCCGCGGCTCCGGCGCGAACCCGACGGCATCGTGTTCCGCGTCGAGCCGGGCCCGCTCGTCGGGGCGGACGGCCGTCCCGGTCCGCCACCGGTGGTCGTGGTCCCCGACCTGGCCCGGCTGAGCGTCGCGGGGATGCGTGCGGCGGTCCAGCTCCTCGGCGCGGACGTCGCCGTGGTCGAGCACTCCGGTCTGCGTCAGGTGGCCCGTCCCCGGGCCCGCTGGCTGGCGGCCTGTCGTTCGGCCGACGCGGGACGGCTCAGTCCGCACCTGCTGGACAGGTTCGCCGTCCGGCTGCAGGCCGCCGCCCTGCGGCTGCCTCCGGCCGACCACCTGCTGGCGACCCTGCCGGCCGGCTGGCGCACCGCCGCCGCGCAGGGCGTTCCGGTCGCCCGGGTCACCGACGAAGTCCTCACACGCGTACCGGAGTTCCTCGGGCCGGACGCCGGCGTCCGCAGGGAACTCGCGCTGGCGAGGCTGGCCCGCACCCTGGCGGCACTGGACGGCGCACCCGCGGCCTTGGCCCGCCACTGCGACGCCGCCGCCCTGCTCATGGGGCTGACCGCGGCGGACGCACCGCACCCCGGCGACGGGGACTCCGGTGCGGCGGATCCCTCGCCCTTCGCCCAGCGCCCCCGCCCGGCATCCCGCCCCGTTCCACGGCGCGGGGACGGCGCACCGCCCGGCGACCGGCCACGCCCCGAGGACGGCGAGCCGCTCCTGGAGAGCGAGCCGCCCGAAGGAATCGGCACGGGCGAGGGCCGGGCCCCCGTGGTGCCGGCCACCCCGTACCCCGAGGACGAGGCGGAGGTGCTGCGTGACTTCGCCCCCTTGCGCAACCCCTGGCAGCGCAGGCGGGGAGCCGCCTCCGCGCGCGGAGTCGCGGTGGGGACTCGGCGGGCGAGGGACCTGCGCGACCTGGCCCATGTGCGCACCGTGCGGGAGGCCGCCGTGCACCAACGCGTCAGGGGAAACCGGCGGTTCACGGTGTCGCCCGTCGACCTGCACAGTTACGTCCGCGCCGGCACCCCCGAACGCATGCTGGTCCTGGTCTTGGACCACACCTGCCGACCCGGCGACTGGGACTGGCAGGACGCGCTCACGCCGTTCCTCCAGTGGGCGTACACCGGGCGGGCCGCGGCCCAGGTCATCGAGGTCGGCAGCGCTCAGGCCCGGGACGAACTGCGGGCCGAGTCCTTCGCCGTGCGCAGCGTTCTCGACCCCAGGGTGCTCGCCGCGCTCTACCGCCCGGCCGGCCGGGCCACACCGCTCGCGCACGGCATCGAACAGGCCGCCCAGGCGCTGCGCCGTGCCTTCCGGCAGCACGGGAGCGCCCTGGCGGAGGCGTGGCTGGTCGTGGTCACGGACGGGCGCGGCAATGTCCCGCTGCGGGCCAGTCACACCGGCCGGCTGAGCGCACCGGTGGCCGCGGTGGGCGTCGAGGACACCTTCGAAGCCGCGGCACGCATCGGCGCCATCGACCGGACCAGGCTGCACGTCGCCGTCGTGGACGCGGCCCGGGAGCCCTACGGGGACCTGCCGTTCACGCTGGCCGAGACCTTGGGCGGGAGCGTCGTCGAGGGACGGCCCGTCCAGCGGACCCGAACCGCCGACGAGGGGGCCGCCGGTGAACGGTGACCCGCAGCGCGCCGCCCGCTGGCTGACCGGGGCAGCCACCGTCATGCGTCGCGGTGCCCTGCCCGGCCTGAGGCCCGCCGCCCGCCGCGAACCCGCCTCCCTGGGGCAGTTGCGCCGCTCGCACGAACCGCCCTCCGGTCTCGGGGGCAGCGAGGTCCGCCCGGTGGCCCGCCTCGACGAGGGTTTCGCGGTGCTCCGCGTGGCGAGGGCCGAGTCGGGGGACGGGCAGGAGGCGTACGCGCTCCACGGCTGGTGCGGCGAGCTCACCCTGACCTGCTCGGCCGGCCCCACCCGCCTCGTTGCACCGGCCGTCAGCCTCGGCAACGTCAGCGGCGACGGCGAGTACCCGTCGGAGATCCTGCGGGGCATCCAGCTCTGGTCCGGCAACCAGCCGGAACTCGCCCGCTGGATCAACCGGATCCGGGCCCGGCACGGTGACACGCTGCGGCTCGTGGTCTGGGACGACACGGGATACGAGCTTCCCTGGGAACTGTTCTGGGTGCCGGCCGACACCGAACGCGGCCTGGAGGGCGGACCGCTGGGCGCGCGGCTGGTCCTGGTCCGCTGGACCACCGTGCACGACGCCGGCCAGGACCTGCCGCGCGAGAGAGGCGAGTGCCACGGGCGGGTGCTCAGCTACCTCCACAAGGACATGGCCGGCGACGGACGGGTCTTCGCGCGGTACGCCCACCAGTCGCACAAGGAGATGACGCCCTTCCTCGCGGCGCTCGACACACCCGTCGACCACACCGGTCTCGTCTACATGGGCTGCCACGGCACCTACGGCCCCACCGTCCCGCGCCTGTCGCTCGGCGACCGCACCTGGGCCGAGTTCAACGGCCAGCCCATGGGGGTGCTGGACGTGGACCGCGCCCTCGTCTGCCTCAACGCCTGCCACTCGGGGCGCTTCGTGAGCAACAGGGCCCAGGGGGAGTACGCCCTGCGCGGTTTCGCCGAGCTGTTCCTGCGCAAGGGGGCGGGCGGCTGCATCGTCACCGCGGGGAAGGTCGGAGACCACGAGGCACGCAAGCTGGTGCGCCGTCTGGTGCACGAGGTGGCCACGCACCCCCGGCAGCCCGTCGCCGAGACCCTGCGGTCGTTCCGGGCCCGGGCGGTGGACGACTTCGGCTCCCTGACGGCCATCCCGACCACGCGCAACGACGACGGACAGGTCGACCGGGTGGGCCAGAAACGGGTGCTGCGCCTCCTGTACGCCTTCATGTTCCACTACTACGGGCATCCGCTCACCACGCTGCGCCTGGCGACGCAGGACGGGCAGAGCGCCGGGGAAGGGGCCGGACGGTGAACGGAGACCAGCACCCCCTGATGATCGAACCCGAGGTGGCGTGGCCCCGCGAGGCCGAGACGGAATGCGACTACCTGGTCACCGTCGACCTGCGCGGCCCTCTCCCGGGACCGGACGGCGCACCCGGGGACTGGCCGTACTCCGTCGAGGAGTTCACCTTCACCGTCGCGCTCGACGGGTCTCCCTCCTTCGTGTGCACGGCGCTCGACGAACCGAGTGTCGTCCTGCACCGATTCGGCGGCACGTACGGGGCGGCGCGCTTCCGCGTGTCGACGACCGGGGAGACGGGCCCGGCATCCCTGTGGCTGACCATCAGCAACCAGTGGGGCTTGCCCGTCCGCAAGGCGGAACTGCGCTCCGAGATCCGGGAGCGGCAGCCGGGGCGGGCTCCCGCCGCGAAGCTGGTGGACGTCGTGCGGGAACGGACGACCGCCGCGACGAGGCGGCCGGCACCGTCTGCCGCCCCCGTGCACCCGCGGCCCCAGCCGCCCGGCGGGCGGAGCGGTCCGGAGCGAAGCGGTCCGCCCGCCCCGCTCCCGGTGCGCCGGCCGCTGCGCACCGGCCCCCAGACGGTCACGATCAGCCACGCCGGATTCAACCGGGCCTGGGCGGCCTGGATCGGGGACCGACTGAAGCGGCACGGTCATCGTGTCGTCGACCAGCGCTGGGATCCGCCTGGCGGGGCGCCCTTGGCGGACCTCCTCGGAGAACTGCTGCACGCGCCCGGCCCGGTACTGCTGGTGCTGGGTGAGAGGTACTTCGGGGCGGGGGCGAGGTCCCCCGAGGAGTGGAACGCGGCCCTGTACGAGGTGGCCGTCCCGAACGCGGACCGTTTCGCCGCCGTGTCGCTGACGCCCTCCGGACTGCCGGAGGCCGCGGCGGCCCTGGGCCCGGCCGGTCTGTACGACCTGTCCGAGTCCGAGGCCGAGCAGCGGGTCCTGGAGGTTCTCGGGCTGCCCTCCGGCCCCCCGCGGGAGTCCGGCGACGGCGCCCATCGCGATGGCCCCCGCTTCCCGGCGCAGACCCCGCGGGTGTGGGGCGGGACACCGCGCCGCAATCCCGGCTTCATGGGCCGTGACGCGCTCCTGGGGGAGACCCGCCGCCTTCTGGAGCGCGAGCGGGGAATCGTGACCCTTCAGGGCATGCCGGGAGTGGGCAAGACCCAGCTCGCCGCCGAGTACGTGTACCGGTTCGGCTCCGAGTACGACGTGGTGTGGTGGGTGAGCGCGGACGACCGGACCTCCGCGCGGCAGCAGCTCGCCGAACTGGCCCCGGCGCTGGGGCTGTCCACGGGCGCGGAGTACGGGGAACGGCTGCGGGCCGTGCGGGAGGCACTCGGCCGCGGGGAGCCCTACGCGCGCTGGCTGCTGATCCTCGACGGCGCCGACGAGCCGGACGAGATCGAGGACCTGGTGCCGGAGGGAGAGGGCCATGTCCTGATCACGTCCCGCAATCCGGTGTGGCGGCGCCACGGCAGCGCACTGCTCGAAGTGCCGGTCTACGACCGTGCCGAATCGGTCGCCTTCGTTCGCCGCCGGGCACCGCGGCTGACGGATGCCGAAGCCGGGCGGCTGGCCGAGGCCCTGGAGGACCTGCCGCTCCTGCTGGACCAGAACGCGGCCTGGCTGCAGGACTCCGGCATGTCCGTCGACGAGTACCTGGACCTCCTGAGCGCCGGTCCGGGTCTGACGGGCACGACGGTGTCGGCCGACTTCCCGCTCACCTTCCGCACCGCTCTGTCCATCCTGGTGAACAGGCTGGGCGAGAGCTGCCCGGAGTCCGTCGTACTGCTGCGCCTGTGCACCTTCTTCGCACCTGGCTCCGTGCCCGTGCACCTGCTCCGCGAGATGCCCGCCGACGACCTGCCCGAGTCCGTGTCGGGACTTCTGAGCGATCCCCGCGTGTGGGGCAGGGCGATCGGCCAGTTGCGCCAGTACTCCGTAGCCCGCCTGGAATCCACCGAGTCGAGCCCCTCCACGGGACACATCTCACTGCACCGGATGGTGCATCAGGCCGTCCGCACCGACATGCCCGACGAGGAGCGGGGGGTGTTCGCGGGCGTGGTGCGCCGCGCTCTCGCCGCCGCCGATCCGCGGCGGCCCGCCGACCCGGACGCCTGGCCCCGCTACGGCGAGATCGTCCCGCACCTGGAGTACGCGGACGTGCTCGGCAGCACCGACCCGGTCGTCTCCACCCTGGTCCTGAACTGTCTGCGCCACCTGTACCTTTCGGGCGAGTACGGCACTGGCGTCCGGTTCGCCGAGCAGGCGCTGACCGCCTGGCAGGAGCGCTTGGGCGCCCACGCCGAGCTGCTGTGGGACCTCGGCCACCACTACGCCAACCTCCTCAGGGCGTGCGGTGACTACGAGCACAGCGAAGCCGTCAGCCGTACGGCGGTGGAGCAGTACCTGGCGGTGAGCGGCCGCCGGAACCTCGGGTATCTCCGTGCGGTCGGCGGCCTCGCCGCGGACCTGAGGGCACTGGCCCGTTACGAGGAGGCCCTCGCCCTCTCCCAGGAGGTCGTGGAGGGCTACGAGGAACTCCTCGGGACGGCCGAGCCGCGCACACTGTCGGCCCGGAACAACACGGCGGTGTCGCTGCGGCTGCTCGGCCGGTACAGCGATGCCCTCACCATCGACCGGCGGACACTGCAGGACCGCCGACGGATACTGGGGGCCCGGGACGTGTGGGCTCTCTTCTCGGCGATCTACTGCGCCACGGACCTGCGCCTCCTGGGCCGCTACTCCGAGGCCGCACAGCTTCAGGAGCAGAACCTGGCCCTGCACCAGGAGGTGCTGGGCCCCACCCACCCGCAGACCCTGCGGGCCGAGCACAACTTCGCCCTGTGCCTGTATCGCGGCGGCGACCGGGAACGGGCCGGGCCGCTCTTCGCCCGCGTGCTGCGCCGCGCGGAGCGGGTCCTGGGCGACACGGACCCGCTCACCCTGCTTCTCGCCACCAGCCAGAGCTGCTTCGCCCGTGACCACGGCAGCCTCGACGATGCCCGTCTGATCAGCGAGTCCGTCGGCGCCCGCTACGAACGGCTGCTGGGGCCTGCACACCCGTACACCGCCGGAGCCCGCGCCAACCACGCCCTCGTCCTGCTCCGGCTCGGCGCGCCGGAGCAGGCCCGTGTCCTTGCCGAACGCGCCCTGGCGGACCTGACGGCCGCGGTGGGGGAGCACCACCCCTGGACCCTCGGCTGCGCCGTCAACGCCGCAGCGCTGCGCACCGCCGTCGGCGACCCCGAATCCGGGGCCGCCCTCAGCCGGCGGACGGCCGCCGGCGCCGGCGACCGGCTCGGTGGCCGGCATCCCCTGACGTTGTGCGCACGCATCGCGCTCGCCGCCGATCTCGGGCAGCTGCGCCGGCACCGGGAAGCGGAGCAGATCGAGTCGGAGGCCCTGGCCGCGCTGACCGCTGTCCTCGGAGCGCGGCACCCGCAGACCGTCGCGGCGCGGAAGCGGGTGCGCCCGTACTGGGACTTCGAGCCGCAGACGACCTGAGACCCCGCGACGCCCCGGGCACGCCGAAAGGGCCCGGCCCGGGGAAACCCCGGACCGGGCCCTTTCGGTTCTGCCGATCCTGCCCGGAGGCTTACGCCTCGAACACCTCGCGCACCAGCTGCTGCTGCTCCGCCTGGTGCCGCTTCGCGGAACCGACGGCCGGGGAGGAGCTGTGCGGGCGGGAGATCCGGCGCAGGCGCTCGCCCGCCGGGATGTCCGCGCCGACCGCCAGGTCCAGGTGGTCGATGAGGTTCAGGGCGATGAACGGCCAGGCGCCCTGGTTCGCAGGCTCCTCCTGGGCCCACAGGTACTTCTCGGCGTTCGGGTACTTCTTGATCTCCGCCTGGAGCTCGGCGCCCGCCAGCGGGTACAGGCGTTCGAGGCGGATGATCGCGGTGTCCGTCACGCCGCGCTTGCGGCGCTCGGCGTCGAGGTCGTAGTAGACCTTGCCGGCCGTGAAGACGACCTTGCGGACCGCGGCCGGGTCCACCGACGCGTCGCCGATGACCGGGCGGAACCGGCCCGTCGTGAACTCCTCCGCCTTCGACGCGGCGGCCTTCAGACGCAGCATCGACTTCGGTGTGAAGACCACCAGCGGCTTGTGGTGCGGGTTGTGCACCTGCCACCGCAGGAGGTGGAAGTAGTTCGACGGGAGGGTCGGCATCGCGACCGTCATGTTGTTCTGGGCGCAGAGCTGGAGGAAGCGCTCCGGGCGCGCGGACGAGTGGTCCGGGCCCTGGCCCTCGTAGCCGTGCGGCAGCAGCAGCGTCACACCGCTCGTCTGGCCCCACTTCTGCTCCGCCGACGACACGAACTCGTCCACGACCGTCTGGGCGCCGTTGACGAAGTCGCCGAACTGGGCCTCCCACATCACGAGCGCGTTCGGGCGGGCCAGCGAGTAGCCGTACTCGAAGCCCATCGCCGCGTACTCGGACAGCAGCGAGTCGTAGACGTTGTAGCGGGCCTGCTCGTCGGAGAGGTACTGCAGCGGCGTGTAGTCCTCGCCCGTCTGGCGGTCGATGATGACCGCGTGGCGCTGGCCGAACGTGCCGCGGCGGGAGTCCTGGCCGGAGAGCCGGACCGGGACGCCCTCCAGGAGCAGCGAACCGATCGCGAGGGTCTCGCCCATGCCCCAGTCGATCGTGCCCTCCTCGACCATCGCCGCCCGGCGCTGCAGCTGCGGCAGCAGGCGCGGGTGGACGGTGATGTGGTCGGGGACGTTGACCTGGGACTCGGCGATCCGCTTGACGACCTCGGCGGACACGGCGGTGTCCACCTGCACCGGGAAGCCGTCCTGCGGCTCCTGCGCCGTGGACGCGGCCGGCTGCGACGTGGCCTCGCGGACCTCCGTGAAGACCTTCTCCAGCTGGCCCTGGTAGTCCTGCAGCGCCTGCTCGGCCTCCTCCAGGGTGATGTCGCCCCGGCCGATCAGCGACTCGGTGTACAGCTTGCGCACCGAGCGCTTCTTGTCGATCAGGTCGTACATCAGCGGCTGGGTGAAGGCCGGGTTGTCCGACTCGTTGTGCCCGCGGCGGCGGTAGCAGATGAGGTCGATCACCACGTCCTTGTTGAACGCCTGGCGGAACTCGAAGGCCAGGCGCGCGACGCGCACCACCGCCTCCGGGTCGTCGCCGTTCACGTGGAAGATCGGGGCCTCGATCATGCGGGCCACGTCCGTGGCGTACATCGAGGAGCGGGACGACTCCGGGGCCGCCGTGAAACCGACCTGGTTGTTGATGACGATGTGGACCGAGCCGCCCGTGCGGTAGCCGCGCAGTTGCGACATGTTCAGGGTCTCGGCCACCACGCCCTGGCCCGCGAAGGCCGCGTCGCCGTGGATCGCCACCGGCAGCACCGTGAAGTCCGTGCCGCCCTTGTTGATGATGTCCTGCTTGGCGCGCGCCACGCCCTCCAGGACCGGGTCGACGGCCTCCAGGTGGGAGGGGTTCGCGACCAGGCTCACCTTGATCTGCTCGCCGTCCAGGCCCGTGAAGGTGCCCTCGGCGCCCAGGTGGTACTTCACGTCGCCGGAGCCGTGCATCGACTTCGGGTCGAGGTTGCCCTCGAACTCGCGGAAGATCTGCGCGTACGACTTGCCGACGATGTTGGCCAGGACGTTCAGGCGGCCGCGGTGGGCCATGCCGATGACGACCTCGTCCAGGCGGGACTCGGCCGCGCTGTCGATCACCGCGTCCAGCAGCGGGATGACGGACTCGCCGCCCTCCAGGGAGAAGCGCTTCTGGCCGACGTACTTCGTCTGCAGGAAGGTCTCGAACGCCTCCGCCGCGTTCAGCCGGCGCAGGATGCGCAGTTGCTCCTCGCGCTCCGGCTTGGAGTGCGGGCGCTCCACGCGGTCCTGGATCCACTTGCGCTGCTTGGGGTCCTGGATGTGCATGTACTCGATGCCGGTGGTGCGGCAGTACGAGTCGCGCAGCACGCCGAGGATGTCGCGCAGCCTCATCATCGACTTGCCGGCGAAGCCGCCGACCGCGAACTCGCGCTCCAGGTCCCACAGGGTGAGGCCGTGCTCGACGATGTCCAGGTCGGGGTGCTTGCGCTGGCGGTACTCCAGCGGGTCGGTGTCGGCCATGACGTGGCCGCGGACCCGGTAGGAGTGGATCAGCTCGAAGACGCGGGCGGCCTTGGTGACGTCGTCGTCGTGCGAGGCGTCGATGTCCCTGAGCCAGCGGACCGGCTCGTACGGGATGCGCAGGGCCTCGAAGATGTCGTCGTAGAAGCGGTTCTCGCCGAGGAGGAGGTTCGCGACGACGCGCAGGAACTCGCCGGAGGCGGCGCCCTGGATCACCCGGTGGTCGTAGGTCGACGTGAGCGTCATGACCTTCGAGACGCCGAGCTTGTTCAGCGTGTCCTGGGAGGTGCCCTGGAACTCCGCCGGGTAGTCCATCGAGCCCACGCCCATGATCACCGACTGGCCGGGCATCAGGCGCGGGACCGAGTGGACCGTGCCGAGACCGCCGGGGTTGGTGAGGGAGACCGTCACCCCGGAGAAGTCGTCCATCGTGAGCTTGCCGTCGCGGGCGCGGCGGACGATGTCCTCGTAGGCCTGCCAGAACTCGAAGAAGTTGAGCGTCTCGGCCTTCTTGATCGCCGCGACGACGAGCTGGCGGTCGCCGTTCGGCTTCACCAGGTCGATCGCCAGGCCGAGGTTGACGTGCTCCGGCTTGACGAGGGTCGGCTTGCCGCCCTTCTCCGCGAACGACCAGTTCATCGACGGCATGGCCTTGATGGCCTGGACCATCGCGTAGCCGATCAGGTGCGTGAAGGAGATCTTCCCGCCCCGGGCGCGCTTGAGGTGGTTGTTGATGACGATGCGGTTGTCGAACAGCAGCTTCACCGGGACCGCGCGCACGGACGTGGCCGTGGGGATCTCCAGGGAGGCGTTCATGTTCTTCGCGACGGCGGCGGCGGGACCACGCAGCGTCACGGCCTCGGCACCCTTGGGGGCCTCGGCGGCGGGCTCGTCCTTCTTGGGCGCGGAGGGCGCCGCGGCGGGCTTCGCGGCGGCAGGTGCGACCGGGGCGGTCGCGGCGGCGGGCTGCGGGCTGGCGGGTGCCTGGGCGGCCGGTGGCGTTATGCCGGATGTGCTCGCCGCGTC
>NZ_JBHUDX010000015.1:0-9034 GCF_042678285.1 Streptomyces caeni | reverse complement strand
CCAGCCGCAGACGCCCCAGTCCGCCCCGGCCGCCTGGCAGCAGGCCGCGCCGGGCACGCCCGCCGGCGCACCGCCCGCGCAGGCCGGCTACGGCTTCCCCCCGTCGGGAGCCCCGGCTCCCCCGGCGCCCAACGCCCCTGCCCAGCAGCCCGGTTACGGGTTCCCGCAGCAGGCCGCCGCCCCCGTGCCCCCACAGGGCGGCTACGGCTTCCCCCAGCAGGGACAGCAGGGCGCCCCCCAGCAGGGCCCGAGCGCCCAGGCGCCCACCCCGCCCGCTCCACCCGCCCCGACTGCCCCCGCCCCAACTCCGGCCCCCGGCACCCAGGCACCGCAGCCGGCCGCCCCGCCGCACCCGGTCCCCCAGGCCGGTTACGGGTTCCCGCAGCAGGCCGCCGCCCCCGTGCCCCCACAGGGCGGCTACGGCTTCCCCCAGCAGGGACAGCAGGGCGCCCAGCCGCAGCCCCCGGTCGACCCCCGCACGGGCGCCGCCTGGCCGCAGCCGGTGCAGCACGACCAGCGGCAGCCGACCAACCCCGGTGCCGCGCCCCTCGGTTACACCGCCGCGGTGGAGCTGTCCTCCGACCGGCTGCTCAACAACAAGAAGCAGAAGACGAAGAGCAGCCGTCCGGTCGGCGGCGGTGGCCGGTTCAAGCTCGGCGGCAAGAAGGAGGAGGCCGAGCGGCAGCGGAAGCTGGAGCTGATCCGCACGCCGGTGCTGTCGTGCTACCGCATCGCCGTCATCAGCCTCAAGGGCGGCGTCGGCAAGACGACCACGACCACCGCGCTGGGCGCCACGCTCGCCACCGAGCGGCAGGACAAGATCCTCGCGATCGACGCCAACCCGGACGCCGGTACGCTCGGCCGCCGTGTGCGCCGCGAGACCGGCGCCACCATCCGCGACCTGGTCCAGGCGATTCCGTACCTCAACTCGTACATGGACATCCGGCGGTTCACCTCTCAGGCACCCTCCGGCCTGGAGATCATCGCCAACGACGTGGACCCTGCCGTCTCCACGACCTTCAACGACGAGGACTACCGCCGCGCGATCGACGTGCTCGGCAGGCAGTACCCGATCATCCTCACCGACTCCGGCACCGGTCTGCTGTACAGCGCGATGCGCGGGGTGCTGGACCTGGCCGACCAGCTGATCATCATCTCGACCCCGTCGGTCGACGGTGCGAGCAGCGCGAGTACGACGCTGGACTGGCTGTCCGCACACGGGTACGCGGATCTGGTGGCGCGGTCCATCACCGTCATCTCCGGGGTCCGCGAGACCGGCAAGATGATCAAGGTGGAGGACATCGTCGCGCACTTCGAGACCCGCTGCCGCGGTGTCGTGGTCGTGCCGTTCGACGAGCATCTGGCGGCGGGCGCGGAGGTCGACCTCGACATGATGCGGCCGAAGGTGCGGGAGGCGTACTTCACGCTAGCCGCGATGGTCGCGGAGGACATCGCGCGGCACCAGCAGTCGCACGGCCTGTGGACGTCGGACGGCAACCCGCCCCCCGTCGCCGCCCCGCCGCTGCCCGGCCAGATGCCCGGACAACCTCTGCCCGGACACCCCGTGCCCGGCCAGGTGCCGGGGCAGCAGGTCCCCGGTCAGCCCGCCCCGGGGTACCCGCAGCCCGGCCAGGCCGCGCAGCCCGGGCAGCACTACGCTCCGGCCCAGCCGTATCCGCCGCAGCCGTACCCGGGCCAGACCGCGCCCCCGCCCCCGCCGTCGCCCCAGCAGTAGGCGGCCGCTCTCCCGGGTGGGGGGACGACGTACGAGAGGGGCGGCCCACGCCGGCAGGCACGGGCCGCCCCTCTCGTACGACCGTCGAGCGAGGCCGTTCCGCCGGCTCACCCCACGTCGTGGGATCCGTCACGCGTCCCGTCACGCGCCGCATCGTGGGCCGCGATCAGCTCCCGGCAGCGCTTCACGTCCTCCGCCATCTGCTCCATCAGGGCGTCCAACGACTCGAACCTGGCCTGGCCGCGGACGAACGCGAGGAAGTCCACGGCCACATGCAGCCCGTACAGCTCCAGTCCAACCCGGTCGATGGCGTACGCCTCCACCGTCCGCTCGGTCCCGTCGAACTGCGGGTTGGTGCCGACCGAGATCGCGGCCGGCATCGCCTCGCCCCCGACGTGCAGCCAGCCCGCGTAGACGCCGTCGGCCGGGATCGCGGTGTGCGGCAGCGTCTCGACGTTGGCGGTCGGGAAACCGAGTTCGCGGCCGCGCTGGGCGCCGCGCACGACCACGCCCTCGACCCGGTGCGGACGCCCGAGGATCTCGTGCGCGCCCTCGACATCGCCCTCGGCGACGAGCCGCCGGGTCAGCGTGGAGGAGAAGGGCTCGCCCCCGCCGGCCTCACCGGTCACATAGAGGTCCACCACCTCGACCTCGAAGTCGTACGTCTTGCCCAGTTCGGCCAGGAACTCCACGTTTCCGGCGGCCCTGTGGCCGAAGCGGAAGTTCGGGCCCTCCACCACGGCCTTGGCGTGCAGCTTGTCCACCAGGACCTTGACCACGAAGTCGGCCGGCGAGAGCCGGGAGAACTCCGTGGTGAAGGGCAGGATGAGAACCGCGTCGACGCCCAGCCCCGCCATCAGTTCGGCGCGGCGGTGGTGCGGGGCGAGCAGCGGCGGGTGGCTGCCGGGGCGCACGACCTCGCTGGGGTGCGGGTCGAAGGTGACGACCACCGAGGGGACGCCCAGCTCGCGGGAGCGCTCCACGGCATGCCGGATGATCAGCTGGTGTCCCCGGTGGACCCCGTCGTAGGAGCCGATGGTGACGACGCTGCGCCCCCAGTCCTCGGGGATGTCCTCCAAGCCACGCCAGCGCTGCACTGTGACCGCTCCTCGTCGAACCCGTGTCCGTGTATGCCTCTTACGCAGGTCTAAGGGTGCCATGCCCGGGGGCCTCGGCCCGCATCGGCGTCATCGCTGTGACGGGCGGCACGCGGGATTCCGGGGCGGCGCGGATCAGCCCGGGTCCCATGGGACCGTAAGGCTCTCGATCACGCGGCGGGTGCCCGGACCGACCAGGGCAGCCCCCAGCGTGCTCTCCCCGGCGGTCCTCCGTGGTGGTCCCTGATCACCCCACCATAGCGTTCACTTCTTATTCATTGCAATGATCAGGCTAGACATCATTGCATTATCACCAAGTCGATTGCAATGAATTCACAGCTCTTGCCTGCACTATTGCCCATAGCATGCAACTTCATCATTGTCAGACACCAGAAAGCAACGTAGCGTTTCTAGCAATAGAAAGAAGCGACGACCCAGGAGAACACGATGCAGAAGTTCGACACCCCCGCCCCGATCTCCGCCGTCCTGGACATCCCCGCCGGACGCGTCCAGTTCATCGGCGCCGACCGCGCCGACACCGCCGTCGAGGTCCTGCCCGCCGACTCCTCCAGGAGCCGCGACGTCCAGACCGCCGAGCAGACCGCCGTCACCTACGCCGACGGCGTTCTGCGGATCCGCACCCCCGAGCCCGAGAACCGCCTCCTCGGCCCCTCCGGGTCGCTGGAGGTCACCGTCCGGCTGCCCGCCGGGTCCCGCATCGAGGCCAGGGCCGCCTGCTCCGAGCTTCGCGGCGTCGGCCGCCTCGGCGACGTCGCCTTCGAAGGCGCGTGTGGCCGGATCAAGATCGATGAGGCCGCGAGCGTCCGTCTCACCGCGATCGACGGCGACATCGAGGTCGGCCGGCTGGACGGCCCCGCGGAGATCGGCACCACGAGGGGCGACATCCGGATCAGCGAGGCCGTGCGCGGCACGCTCGTGCTCCGCACCCGGTCCGGCGACATTTCCGTCGGCACCGCCGTCGGCGTCTCGGCCGCCCTGGACGCCGACACCGCCTGCGGCCGCATCAGCAACGCCCTCAAGAACGACGGCACCACGGCACTCGACATCCGCGCCACCACCTCCCACGGCGACATCACCGCCCGCACCCTCTGAAGAAGCAGACCAAGACCAGGACCGTTCGGCCGGATCCACCGATCCACCGCGATCGAGATCCTGCCGTCACGTAACCAGGGGGAACACATGACGAAGAACAGCACTTCCTCGACCGGTTCGAAGTGGACCGGCATGGTGCCGGTCGACGACACGGCCCTGGCCGTCACCGACACCGGGGGTCCCGGCATCCCCGTGGTCTACCTCAACGGCCAGTTCGCCACTCAGGGGTACTGGCGGCGGGTCATCTCCGAACTGGGGACGGGGTGGCGGCACATCACCTACGACGAGCGTGCTCGTGGCAAGAAGTCGAAGCGTTCGGCGGACTATTCCTTCGAGGCCGCCGTCCGGGATGTCGATGCCGTTCTCGCGGCCAGGGGTGTGGACCGGGCGCTGGCGGTGGGCTGGTCCTACGGGGCGTTCGTCGCGGCGCACTGGGCCGGCCGGAAGCCTGAGCGCGCCCTGGGCGCGGTTCTGGTCGACGGCGCCTTCCCGTACGACTGGCTCGACGAGGCCATGGAGCGGCGGATCCGAAGGCAGTTTCGACAGTGGGCCTGGTGCATGCCGCTGCTGCGCCCGACGGGACTGACCCCGCGGATGAATGCCGAACAGATGGCGAACAGCAACATCGAGCTCGGCGTGATCTCCCGCGAGCATGAGCTGGGCCCCGTGCTGGACGGCATCACCGTGCCGACGCGGTACGTGGTCGCTTCGGGGACGTCCCTCGGAAGTCGCGGTGACGAGCAGGAACGGATACGCACCAGCCTCGGTGCGGTGACCGCCCGCAACGCGAACATCCAGATCAGCGCGAAGGTCACCAGCAACCACGGTGCGATCCTCAAGAAGGACTCTCCGGCCGTCGCCGAGGCCGTACGGGAGGTCGCCGCCCTCGCCCGCGGGGGGCGATGACCCGGCCAGCGGGACAGGTCGGGGGGACAGGTCAGCGGGACAGGTCAGGGGGCAGACCTCGTGACGAACGCGCCCCCTTCCGCTCCCTGGGTTCACTCCGAGCGCCTGCTCGATGGGGTGAATAGCCCGGTGGGGATGGATACACCTCTGGAGGGGGAACCGAGGGGGGACCGTGGAGCGGCGGCTCGGCCCCGTGACCGCCGCTCCACGGCAGGGCGTCAGCCGAACACGGCCAGGCTCTTCGCCTTGCCCTTCTGGTCCTCCACGAGCGCGACGAACCGGCCCTGCGGGTCGAACGCGGCGACGGGTCCGGCGCCCGCATACGCGTCGGGCATCTCCAGACGCACACCGTTGGCGAGCAGCCGTGCCCGCCTGGCGTCCAGGTCCCAGCGGGGGAAGGCAGCCTCGGCGGCCTCGGCGACCGGCATCACGGTCAGCTCCTGCTGGAGCTGGTCCAGGGTGCGCGCGGAGTCGAGCTTGTAGGGCCCGACACGGGTGCGCCGCAGCGCTGTGAGGTGTCCGCCGACGCCCAGGTCGGCGCCCAGATCGCGGGCGAGGGCCCGGATGTAGGTGCCGGACGAGCAGACCACGGACACCAGCAGGTCGCACACCGGGGTGCCGTTCTCGGCGACGGCGTCCCGCACGTCGTGGACCGCGAAGGAGGAGACGGTGACCGGCCGCGCCGGGATCTCGAAGTCCTCGCCGTCCCGCGCCCGCTTGTACGACCGCACCCCGTCGATCTTTACGGCGCTGACCTTCGACGGCACCTGCATGATGTCGCCGGTCAGCTTGGCGATGCCGGCGTCGACGGCGTCACGCGTGAGCCCGGAGGCATCCGTCGAGGAGGTGATCTCCCCTTCGGCATCGTCCGTCACGGTGGTCTGGCCGAGCCGGATGGTGCCGACGTACTCCTTCTCCGTGAGGGCGAGGTGCCCGAGGAGCTTGGTGGCCCTCTCGACGCCGAGGACGAGCACTCCGGTCGCCATCGGGTCGAGGGTGCCGGCGTGGCCGACGCGCCGCGTCTTCGCGATCCCGCGCATCTTGGCGACCACGTCGTGCGAAGTGAAGCCCGACGGCTTGTCGACGATGACGAGGCCGTCGGGCGCGGTGTGCTTGTGTGTCATTCGGCGGTGTCGTCCGTCTCGTCGGAGGAGCCGGGCTTGCGGTACGGGTCCGCGTCACCGGCGTACGAGGCACCCGTGGCCGCCTCGCGTACCTTCGCGTCGGACTCACGCGCCTTGTCGAGCAGGTCCTCGATGGTCCGGGCGGTGTCCGGGAGTGCGTCAGCGACGAAGGTGAGGGTGGGCGTGAACTTCACGCCGGCCGCCCGTCCGACCTCGGAGCGCAGGATGCCCTTGGCACTCTCCAGGCCGGCCGCGGCGGCCTTCCGCTCCTCCTCGTCCCCGTACACGGTGTAGAAGACGGTCGCCTCCCGCAGATCTCCCGTCACCCGGGTGTCCGTGATGGTGACATGCGAGCCGAGCCGCGGGTCCTTGATCCCGCGCTGCAGCTTCTGGGCCACCACCTCTCGGATGAGGTCCGCCAGCCTCTTCGCCCGCGCGTTGTCGGCCACTGGTCCGTCTCCCGTTCTTTCCTGTCTGTGTTCTCGGTTCAGTCGTCGTCGCCGTGGAAGCGCCGTCTGACGGACAGCAGCTCCACCTCGGGGCGCCCGGCGACCAGCCGCTCGCACCGGTCCAGTACGTCGGTCAGGTGCCCGGCGTCGCCGGAGACCGCCGCAAGGCCGATGCAGGCCCGCCGATGAAGATCCGTGTGGTCCACCTCGGCCGCGCTCACCGCGTACTTCCGCTGGAGTTCGGCCACGATCGGGCGGACGATGGAGCGTTTCTCCTTCAGCGACCGTACGTCGCCGAGGAGGAGGTCGAAGGACAGGGTCCCCACGTACATGGATGTATCCGGATGACCCGCCGGTACGGGATCGATGGCCCCGCCGCCGCTATGGGCAGGGACACGAAAACCGTACAACGAACACCGAATCGACTCGACGGGGTTTTCCCGGGCACGGGAAGGCCCGCCCGGCGGTGCGGACGAGGCCGTCCGGACCGCCGGGGGGCGGGCTCACTGGCCGCACCGCCGTCGGTGAGCGGGGCCCGGGGGCGGCAGCCCCCGGGACGGCAAGGGGCGGCCGGCGGGGAGGTGTGTCCCCGCCGGCCGGCCCTGCGCATCGCGGCCCCGCCCGCCGTCAGGCGCGCGGCTTCTCGCGCAGCTCGTACGTCGCGATGACGTCGTCCACCTTGATGTCGTTGAAGTTGCCGAGGTTGATACCGCCCTCGAACCCTTCGCGGATCTCGGTGACGTCGTCCTTGAAGCGACGCAGGCCCTCGATGGTGAGGTTCTCCGCGACCACCTTGCCGTCGCGGATGAGACGCGCCTTGCTGTTCCGCCTGACCTCGCCGGAGCGGATGAGGACACCCGCGATGTTGCCCAGCTTGGACGACTTGAAGACCTCGCGGATCTCCGCCGTACCGAGCTCGACCTCCTCGAACTCCGGCTTGAGCATGCCCTTGAGGGCCGCCTCGATCTCCTCGATCGCCTGGTAGATGACCGAGTAGTACCGGACGTCCACGCCCTCGCGCTCGGCCATCTGCGCCGCGCGGCCCGCCGCGCGCACGTTGAAGCCGATCACGATGGCGTCCGAGCCCATCGCCAGGTCGATGTCCGACTCCGTGACCGCACCGACGCCGCGGTGCAGGACCCGGATGTCGACCTCTTCGCCGACGTCGAGCTGGAGCAGGGAGGACTCCAGTGCCTCGACCGAGCCGGAAGCGTCGCCCTTGATGATCAGGTTCAGCTGCTGGACCTCGCCGGCCTTCAGCACCTTGTCCAGATCCTCCAGCGACACACGGCGCGTGCGCTTGGCGAACGCCGCGTTCCGCTCGCGGGCGGCGCGCTTCTCCGCGATCTGGCGGGCCGTACGGTCCTCCTCGACCACGATGAAGTTGTCGCCGGCGCCCGGGACATTGGTCAGACCCAGAACCTGGACCGGCATCGACGGGCCGGCCTCGGCCACGTTGGTGCCGCTGTCGTCGAGCATCGCCCGGACACGGCCGTACGCGTCGCCGACCACCATCGTGTCGCCGACCCGCAGCGTGCCCCGCTGGACGAGGACCGTCGCCACGGCGCCGCGGCCGCGGTCGAGACGGGACTCGATCGCGATGCCCTGCGCGTCCTGGCCCGGGTTGGCCCTCAGGTCCAGGGTGGCGTCCGCGGTGAGGATGACGGCCTCGAGGAGGCTGTCGATGTGCAGGCCCTGCTTGGCGGAGATGTCGACGAACATCGTGTCGCCGCCGTACTCCTCGGCCACCAGGCCGTACTCGGTCAGCTGACCGCGCACCTTGGTCGGGTCCGCGCCCTCGACGTCGATCTTGTTGACCGCGACCACGATCGGCACCTCGGCCGCCTTGGCGTGGTTCAGGGCCTCGATCGTCTGGGGCATCACACCGTCGTTGGCCGCCACCACGAGGATCGCGATGTCGGTCGACTTGGCACCGCGGGCACGCATGGCGGTGAACGCCTCGTGACCCGGGGTGTCGATGAAGGTGATCTTCCGGTCCTCGCCGTTGACCTCGGTCGTGACCTGGTAGGCACCGATGTGCTGGGTGATGCCGCCGGCCTCGCCCGCGATGACGTTGGTCTTGCGGATGGCGTCGAGCAGGCGGGTCTTGCCGTGGTCGACGTGACCCATGACGGTCACCACCGGCGGACGGACGACCAGGTCCTCCTCGGAGCCCTCGTCCTCACCGAACTCGATGTCGAAGGACTCGAGCAGCTCACGGTCCTCCTCCTCGGGGCTGACGATCTGAACCGTGTAGTTCATCTCGCCGGCGAGGAGCTGCAGCGTCTCGTCGGAGACGGACTGCGTGGCCGTGACCATCTCGCCCAGGTTCATCATGACCGCGACGAGGGACGCCGGGTTGGCGTTGATCTTCTCCGCGAAGTCGGTGAGCGAGGCACCGCGCGACAGGCGAATGCTCTCGCCGTTGCCGCGAGGCAGCATCACACCGCCGACCGACGGGGCCTGCATGGCCTCGTACTCCTGACGGCGCTGCCGCTTCGACTTGCGGCCACGGCGTGCCGGACCGCCGGGACGGCCGAACGCGCCCTGCGTGCCACCACGGCCGCCCGGACCGCCGGGACGTCCACCGAAGCCGGGACGGCCGCCGCC
>NZ_JBHUDX010000014.1:0-23746 GCF_042678285.1 Streptomyces caeni | reverse complement strand
CCCGCGCCCGATGCGCCGCCGCCCGTCGACCGGCCTCCTGCGGACGTGCCGCCCCCGCCCACCGAGGCCGCCCCGCCCCCGCTGGCCGTGCCCCGCATCCCGCCCCCGGTCGGCCACGTAGGATCCGGTCCGCCCACCTATGACGCCGAACCCACCGCCCTCCCGCCGGCCGATCCGGACGACCTCGACGACCTGGTGCCCGACACCGTGCTGGAGGGGGCGCGGTACGGCGCCTGCACGTTGCGGGCGGTCTCCGTGCGCGGGGACTCGGCCCGCTACCGCGGCGAGCCGCGCCGCGACTGCCTGCTCACTGCCCGGTTCGGGACCGGCGACCGGGCGCTCGTGCTCGTCGCCATGGCGACCGGCGCCCGTGGCGCGCCGGGGGCGCACCGGGCCGCCGCCGAGGCGTGCCACTGGATCGGCCGGGCGGTCGGCCGCAGTCATGTGCGCCTGAGCGAGGACATCCGGACCGCCCGGCGCGGCGACCTCAAGTCGGGTCTGCAACGGCTCACCGACCGCAGTCTCGGCAAGCTGCGCGCCGGCGCCGCCGAGCAGGGCCTCGACCCGCAGGAGTACTCCGCTGCCCTGCGCTGTCTGCTGCTGCCCGCCGACCCCGCCTGCCGCACCCGTGTGTTCTTCGGCGTCGGCCCGGGCGGCCTCTTCCGGCTGCGGGACGGCGAGTGGCAGGACATCGAGCCGCGGGTCACCGAGGCGACCGGCGAGGCGGTGGTCGGCTTCGGCTCGCTGCCGGCGGAGACCCCCGAGGGCGACCGGCTCACCATGGACCTGGGGATCGCCACGCCCCCGAGCCCCTACGAACCCGTCCCCGAGCCGTCCCGCGACCCCTTCCGCTTCCGGGCCTCCGTAGCCCGCCCGGGGGACACCCTGCTGCTGTGCACCGGCGGCCTCGCCGACCCGCTGCGCGACGAACCGCGGCTCGCCGGGCATCTGACGGCCCGCTGGTCGACGGGCCGGCCGCCGGGCCTCGCCGCCTTCCTCGCCGACACCCTGGTGCGGGTGAAGGGCTACGCCGACGACCGTACGGCGGCCGCCGTCTGGGAGGCGTGATCGAGGCGCCTGTGGATTGATGGTCTCAGGGTCCTGCCGACGGGCTCCCGCCGGCCGGGCAGGGCGGGCCCCGAGACCGAAGGGTGCATCGATCCATGGCCAAGCAGAAGATCGCCGACCAGTTCGTCGACATCCTCGCCCGCGCTGGAGTCAAACGCCTGTACGGGGTGGTCGGCGACAGCCTCAACCCGATCGTGGACGCCGTCCGCCGCAACGCCGCCATCGACTGGGTCCATGTGCGGCACGAGGAGACCGCGGCCTTCGCGGCGGGCGCCGAGGCGCAGATCACCGGGAAGCTGACCGCGTGCGCCGGCTCCTGCGGCCCCGGCAACCTCCACCTCATCAACGGCCTGTACGACGCCCACCGCTCGATGGCCCCGGTGCTCGCCCTCGCCTCGCACATCCCGTCCGGCGAGATCGGGCTCGGCTACTTCCAGGAGACCCACCCCGAGCGGCTGTTCGGCGAGTGCAGCCACTACTGCGAGCTCATCTCGACCCCGAAGCAGATGCCCCGGCTGCTGCACACGGCGATCCAGCACGCGGTGGGCCGGCGCGGCGTGAGCGTCGTCTCGCTGCCCGGCGACATCGCCGACCAGCCCGCCCCGGACAAGGCCACGGAGATCGCCCTCGTCACCTCCCGGCCCACCGTGCGGCCCGGTGACGCCGAGCTCGACCGGCTGGTGGCGATGATCGACAAGGCGGAGCGGGTCACGCTCTTCTGCGGCAGCGGCACCGCGGGCGCGCACGCCGAGGTCATGGAGTTCGCCGGGCGGATCAAGTCCCCGGTGGGGCACGCCCTGCGCGGCAAGGAGTGGATCCAGTACGACAATCCGTACGACGTGGGTATGAGTGGTCTGCTCGGATACGGCGCCGCCTACGAGGCGACCCATGAGTGCGATCTGCTGATCCTGCTGGGCACCGACTTCCCGTACAACGCCTTCCTGCCGCAGGACGTGACGATCGCCCAGATCGATGTGCGGCCGGAGAACCTTGGACGCCGCTCCAGACTGGACCTGGCGGTGTGGGGCGATGTGAAGGAGACCCTGCGCTGTCTCATCCCGCGCGTGCGGCGCAAGGAGGACCGGCGCTTCCTCGACAAGATGCTGAAGAAGCACACGGGCGCGCTGGAAGGCGTGGTGAAGGCGTACACGCGCAAGGTCGACAAGCACCTCCCCATCCACCCGGAGTTCGTGGCGTCGGTGGTGGACGAACTCGCCGACGAGGAGGCGGTCTTCACGGTCGACACCGGGATGTGCAACGTCTGGGCCGCCCGCTACCTCACCCCCAACGGGCGTCGGCGCATCATCGGTTCGTTCTCCCACGGCTCGATGGCCAACGCCCTGCCGATGGCCATCGGCGCGCAGTTCACCGACCGGGGCCGGCAGGTCGTGGCACTGGCCGGCGACGGCGGGTTCTCCATGCTGATGGGCGACTTCCTGACCCTTGTGGGGGACGACCTGCCGGTGAAGGTGGTGCTGTTCAACAACTCTTCCCTCGGCATGGTGGAGCTGGAGATGATGGTCGCCGGGCTGCCCTCGTACGGCACGGCCACAAAGAACCCGGACTTCGCGGCCGTGGCGCGCGCGTGCGGGGCGTACGGCATCCGGGTCGAGAAGCCGAAGCAGCTCGCCGGCGCCCTCAAGGACGCCTTCCGGCACAAGGGTCCGGCCCTCGTCGACATCGTCACCGATCCCCACGCACTGTCCATCCCGCCGAAGATCAGCGCGGAGATGGTGACGGGCTTCGCGCTCTCGGCCTCGAAGATCGTGCTGGAGGGCGGCGTCGGCCGCATGCTGCAGATGGCCCGCTCGAACCTGCGCAACGTGCCCCGGCCGTAGGAGTGCCGAACGGACGGGCGGCGGCGCGGCGGGACCCGTACAGGGGTTCAGGGGTTCACTTCCGCGCGGCGGTGGCGCGCATCCACCCCGTGCCCCCGGTCGTTGTCGATTCGACATGACTGTCGCCCCGCCCACGGGGCATGGATCCCGTGAGCACGTTCGAGCACGAGGGGACCGACATCACGTGCGGACGGGGGACATGAACGGGCGGGCACGAGGGGGTGGTCCCGTGACCACCGGGGCCTCCTCGCCGAAGAAGACGGAGGAAGCGACCGACGGCACGACGGGCCGGCCAGGGGGTGTGCACCTCAGACGAAGGCTGGGCCGGGCCGACTTACGGGCGGTCCCCGAGGCGCGCAGGGCGCTGCGGGAGCTGCTCACGCACTGGGGAAGGCCGGGACGATCCGAGACAGCCGAGCTGCTCACGAGCGAGCTGGTCACCAACGCGTTGGTCCACACCGACCGCGGAGCGGTCCTGACGGCCACCGTCTCGGCGCGCGGACTCCATGTGGAGGTGAGGGACTTCGTGGGACGCAGGCCGAGGCCGCGGGCGGCGAACGCCGACGACGGCACGCACGGCAGGGGCCTGATGCTGGTGCGGTCCCTCGCGGACGCCTGGGGTGTACGGCCGCACGGCGTGGGGAAAGAGGTGTGGTTCGACCTGGCCGCGGAAGCCGCGTGACGCACCGCAGAAGCGGCGTGCCGCACGGGAAGGGGGCCCGGCCTGCTGCCGCGCCCCCTTCCCGTGACTGCGTCCGGGCTCAGCCGAACTGCTGCTCGAGGTCCTTGAGCTTGCGCTCCAGGGAGTCGAGGCGGGGCAGAGCCATGGTGTCGTCCTCGGCGGTGAGGTCGACGGTGATCGGGTCAGCGGAGGAGCTCCGGACGGGCTGGAGCGAGGGACGGGTGCGCATGGGCAGTTCCGCCGCCGGTAGGGCAGGCTCCGCAGGGGTGGGCGCGGGCGCCCGCTCGACGGTCTGCACCTCGACCTGGCGCCCGCCGTTGCCGCCGGTCAGCGCGCGGTGGCCGCGGCTGAGCGCCTTGAGCTGCGCGCGCTCGACCCGCTGCTGCTCGCGCTGCCGCGCCCTGTTGTGCTCCTTCGCGCGCTGGTCCTCGCGGACCTCCTCGACGGCCTCGTCCAGGCTGCGCACGCCCTCAAGGAGCATCAGCGACCACGCCTTGTACGTCTCACGGGGCGCCCGCAGCCAGCGCACTATGCGGATCTGCGGCAGCGGACGCGGCACCAGGCCCTGCTCGCGCAGCGCGGCACGGCGGGTCTGCTTCAGCGCGCGGTCGAAGAGCACCGCGGCCGACAGCGACATGCCCGCGAAGAACTGCGGGGCGCCCGCGTGGTCGACACCCCTGGGCGCGTGCACCCAGTTGAACCAGGCGGAGGCGGCCGCGAAGGTCCACACCAGGATCCGGGAGCCGAGTGCCGCGTCGCCGTGGCTGGCCTCGCGCACTGCGAGGACGGAGCAGAACATGGCAGCGCCGTCCAGGCCGAACGGGACGAGGTACTCCCAGCCGTCGGTGAGGCCGAGGTTCTGCTGGCCGAAGCCCACGAGGCCGTGGAAGGAGAGCGCCGCGGCGACGGCGGCACAGCAGAAGAGCAGCACATAGGAGGCCGTGGCGTACATGGTCTCCTTGCGCCTGCGGCGCTCCTCACTGCGCTCCCACGAGTCGTCGGCGCTCGTGCTCTCCCCGGACCGCTTGCCACGCGCGAGCACCGCCACCGCCGCCAGCACGCCCAGGAGCAGTACGGCGCCCGGAAGCAGCCAGTTCAGCGATATGTCGGTCAGTCTCATCTGGGGTCCCTTGCATTGGGATAGGGCGTAACGCCCGCCATAGTGGCCCAACCCCGCCAGCCCTCAGGGGGTTTCGGGGCAAGAGGCCGCCAAGGAAGTGCAAGGGAATGCCCAGGGCAGCGTTCTGCTCGAACTGCCGCTTGAGGGGCGGGAGTTGAGTTCGAATAAGACTACCCGTACGGGTGGTTCCACGGAAAGTTCCTGCGACACGTGAGGAAGTTGTGAAACGTCCGTCATCCGTCCGGGGCCTTGTTCGGGGTGGATCTTACGGTACGTGGCGGGCCGCCGTCGCCGGGGTCCGCTGAGACGGTCTCAACTTTCCGTGGGGGGCGGCTGCTTGCCCGGCTGCTCGCCCAGCCGCGTGGCCGACGCCGCAGCCGGCCCGGCTCCTCGCCCGTGCCGCCTCGCGGAGGCGCGTACGGTGCCGCCCGCGCCACTCGGCGCCCACGGTGCCCGCGCGGGCCGGTCCTCGCGGCCTGGGGCCCGTCGTGGCCGCCGGCCCGGCCGGTGCGCGGCGGCGGCGCCGCCGCCTCCTCCTCGCGCGCCACGACCAGGCGGGAATGTGACGTGCGCCACGCGGAAGCGTCCTCCACGAGCGCGGCGGGGGCCGCAAGGGCGTACCGGGGCGACCGTTGCGCGGTCGCTCGCAGGGAAGCCCGGCCCCCCTGCGGTCGACCGGTGTTTGAACCGGCGCGTAAGGCGCCTATGGTGCTTTACGAGCGGTAAACAACCCTCACGCACCACCCGCACGACGCACAGCACCGCCAGCACCGGAGGAGGAGCCCGTGGAGCAGGCCCGTTCCCGCAGCGCGGAGGGCTTCGCCGGGAGGGAGACCCTGGACGCCCCCGCCCGGGCCGTCCGGGTGCCACCGCGGCTCCCGCCCGGACAGGAGGTCCGTGAAAGGGCCCTCGCCCCGGGTGCCGCGCGCGGTGAGCACATCCACAGCGAGCCGCCGGTCCCGCCCCTGGGAGGCGGCCGTCCCGTCGTCCAACGGGCCTCCGTGCGCCGGCAGGTCCTCGACGCCCTGCGGACGGCGCTGGTCGCGGGAGAACTGACGCCCGGCGAGGTCTACTCGGCGCCCGCCCTCGGCGAGCAGCTCGGGGTGTCCGCGACCCCGGTGCGCGAGGCCATGCAGCAGCTCGCGCTGGAGGGAGCCGTCGAGGTCGTGCCCAACCGCGGCTTCCGCGTCGTCGTGCGCGGCGCCCGCGAACTGGCCGAACTCGCAGAGATCCGGGCCCTGATCGAGGTGCCCGTGATGCTGCGGCTCGTCCGTACGGTGCCCACCGAGCGCTGGGTGGAGTTGCGCCCTCTCGCCGAGGCGACCGTCCGTGCCGCGGCCTCCGGGTGCCGCGCGACGTACAACGAGTCCGACCGCGCCTTCCACCGCGCCGTGCTCGGTCTCGCGGGCAACGAGCAACTGGCGCGCATCGCCGAGGACCTGCACCGCCGGACCCAGTGGCCGCTCGTCGGCGTGCCCGGCCCGGCCGGCCGCGCCGATCTGATCGCCGACGCGGCCGAGCACACCGCCCTGCTGGACGCGCTGGCCGCGCAGGAGCTGCCGGTGGCGCAGTCCCTCGTGAGGGAGCACTTCGCGGGCGCGTGCTGACCGCACCCCGGCACGGGACCGGGCTGCCGCGGCCCGTGTCCGCCGGCAGCCCGGTGCGTTCGTGATGCGTCGTCAGTCGTCGTCAGTCGTCGTCGGACGCGCTCGTCGCGGTCTTGGAGTAGCCGTCGTGCCAGGCCGCCTTCGCACCGGAGTCACCGATGCGGTAGACGTCGACCACGGCTCCGGCGGCCACCACGAGGGACAGGACCGCGGCGGCCACCCGCATGGGCGTGCCGGACCAGCGGGAACCGCCGGAGGTGTCGGCGGCCGACTTGCGGGCCGCCCACCAGACCAGTGCCGCCAGCACGAACAGGCCGAGGGCCCAGGGAAGCAGTCCGTCCCCGAGGTCGGCGTGCTTGCGGACCAGCGGGTCGCTGTCGACGTGCCTCTCCAGCCATTCCCCGGCCTCGGTGGTCAGCGGCACGCTGGCGAGCGTGACCAGGGCGAGGATCGGCAGCACGATGCCGAAGCGTCGCGCGGCCACCGGCCATATCGCGCATATCACGATCGCCAGCGCGGTCAGGGGGACGAGTACGACGACGGCGTGCACGAGCAGGACGTGCGCGGGCAAGCCGTTGATCAAGCTCATCAGGAGATCTCCTCAGGGGGGTGGGCATCGGCCGCGTCAGCCTGGCACAGCAAGTTCTCAGGTTCTTCTGAGGTCGCTGTGAAGCCGATTCCCGAAATATCCCCTCATCTCGATCGCCATGGACTCTCTGCCGCTGGACGGCCGGCACGCCGAGAGCACGCACCCAAAGGCCCGGTGCATCACCTGCGGGTCCGTCGTGGCCGGCCGCGCCCGGGCGGCGCAGCCGCATATCGGCACAGCCCCGCGCCCCTTCGGGGCACCGCCGAACCGCACCGGGCTTCGCCGGACCCTCTCAGACCACCGGCGCCAACTGGGCCGCCAGCCAGGTCGGTACGCCGCCCAGCAACCGGAACAGCCGGCCCGCCTCGGCCCGCAGCCGCGACGCCTCCGGCTCGGTCTCCGTGTCCGCGAGCGACGCCAGGGCCGGGGCGGTGCCGACGAGGTACCCCAGCTCCTCGCGGATCCGCAGCGACTCGCTGAAGCCGTGCCGCGCCTCCGCCGTCTCACCGTCGCGCAGCGCGAGTCCGGCCAGATGGCGCCAGGTGAAAGAGAGCAGCAGGGCGTCGCCGTGCGCGGAGGCGCTCGCGTGGGCTCGCCGGTAGGCGGCGCGCGCCGCCTGCGGGGAGCGGGCGAGGTTCTCGGCGAGGAGCCCGCGCCGGAAGTCCAGCAGTGCCCGGCCGGTGGCGCCGGGCGGGATCAGCGCGGCGGCCCGGCCGAGCGCGGCCCGCGCCTCGTCCGCCCGGTCCCGTACGCCGTGCAGCGTCGCCGCGTACGCCAGCTGCCCGCGCTCGCACGCGGCGGCGCCCCGCTCCTCGTCGGTCTGGGCCTGCGCCTCGGCCGTACGCAGCGCGTCCTCGGCCTCCTCCCAGCCCTTCTCCGTGTACAGGCACCGCTCGACCAGCAGTGAGGTGCGCTGCAGCGCGGCCGCGGCCGTTCCGGCCCGGAGAAGTGCGGCCGCGTCGGTCCAGCAGGCACGCGAGCGCAGCCGCCATACCGCGGTCTGGAGGGGATCGTCATCTGAGGTCGTTCCGGAACCAGACATGGCGGGATGCGCCACGTTGCCCTCCCCGAGCACACCATTGAGCTGTTGAGTGGTGGCGGCATTCCAGCACCAATCGAGGTGCCGGGCCAAGAGGCTGGGTGAAGGATTTCACAAAGTCGTGCGTCCGGGAAGGCGCCCGACCGGTGCCACCCGGCACACGGCGCGCTGACCTCAGCTCATGCGCAACGCCAGGAAGAAATCGAGTTTGTCCTCAAGGCGGGAGAGGTCCCGGCTCGTCAACTGCTCGATGCGCCCCACCCGGTATCGCAGCGTATTGACGTGCAGGTGCAGCCGGGTCGCGCACCGCGTCCAGGAGCCGTCGCAGGCGAGGAACGCCTCCAGGGTCGGGATCAGCTCGGCGCGATGCCGGCGGTCGTAGTCACGCAGGGGATCCAGGAGCCTGGCCGTGAAGGCGCGGCGCACGTCGTCGGGGACGAACGGCAGCAGCAGGACGTGCGAGGCGAGTTCCTGGTGGCCGGCCGCGCAGACCCGGCCGGGGCGCGCGGCGGCGACGCGGCGGGCGTGCCGCGCCTCCTCCAGGGCACCGCGCAGACCCTCGGCCGAGTGCACCGCGGCGCTGACACCCAGCGTGAGGCGCCCGTCGCCGCCGAGGCCCGCGGACAAGGGGGCCCGCACCGCCTCCAGCAGGGCGTCGGCGGCGATGCCCGGCCCGGATCCGTCGCGCTCCGAGGAGACCGCGGGAAGGGGGACGAGCGCGATCGCCTCCTCCCCGATGTGGGCCACCGCGACAGGGTCGGAGTGCTCCGGGCCGAGCGACCGGGCGTACCCCCCGCCCGAAGCACCCGGGGGAGAGCCGACTAGGATCTCCTCCAGCAGCGACTGGGCGACCGGGCCCGTTTCGAGTCCTCCCGTCCGCCGTTTGCCGCTCCCCTCGGCCGGGGGCCCCGCGGGCCCGTCCGCCGTGTCGTCCCATTCGACCCGGGCCACCACCACCTGCCAGTGCGGGGCCGTGCCGAGGCCGGGCAGGAGCACGGGCGCGGCGACCCGCAGCCGGGCCGCGATCTCGGCGGGCGCCGCGCCCGCCTGCACCAGCTCCACGACCTCCTGCGCGAGCCGCCGCCGCACCGTGCGCGCCGCCTCCCGCCGGTCCCGCTCGACCGCGATGAGCTGGGTGACGCCGTTCAGCAGGTCGAGCCGCTCCCGGGGCCAGTCCCCGGCGTCCGCCTCGACGGCGAGCAGCCAGTCGGACAGCACCGTCTCGCGCACGTCCCGGGGGACGCCGCCCGCGTGGTCCTCCCCGGCCGCCGGCGGGCCCTCGCCCCAGCCGTGGATCGGGAACAGCGAGTACGCCGTGGTGCCGACCGCTGCCCGGTGGGGTCCGCGGCGGCCTCCGCGCACGGCCGCCAGGTGCTCGGCGGCCAGCTCGGCGCACACGTCCGGGGCGAGGCCCGGCATCCGGCCGGCGATCGGCCGGCCGGTGGGGGAGAGCACCCAGGCGCGCAGATCCAGGTCGGAGCCCAGCAGGTCCAGGACGACGTCCGGGCCGCCGCCGACCGGGCCGGAGGTCATCATCCGCCGGTGCCGGTCCACGACGGCCGCGAGGTCACCGGCCCGCTCGCCGGACACCTGACGCACGATGTGCTCGGTGATGGTCGCGAACGCCACCGACTCATGGACGGCGAACAGCGGCAGCCGGTACCGGGCGCACGCCACGATCAGATCGTCCGGGATGTCGCCCAGCTCCGCCTCGCCCGCGGCGAGCGCCGCGACGCCCGCACCGGCGAGGATGCGGACGAACGGCTCGGAGTCCGCGGCCCCGCGCCGCCACGCGAGGCCCGTGAGGACCAGCTCGCCTCCGGAGAGGTACCGGCTGGGGTCCTTGAGATCCGTGGTCATCACACCGCCCACGGTGCGGTCCAGCTCGTCCTCGCCGCCGAGCAGCCGCAGCCCCAGCGCGTCGGTGTCCAGCAGTGCGCGCAGCCGCATCCCGTCGCCGCCGTCCTTGTCGTGAAGTCCGTCGTGTTTCCAGAGGAAAGCGGAGGGATTACCGATGGCCTCCGTTCATATGAATCTACAAGATGGGTGCCCTGGCCAGCCAACTCCTTCATGTCTTCGGTGACTGACCCCGGCGGAGAACGGAGCGGTGTACTGACGGTCATGGACTTCCTACGCCCCGCAAGCTGGGAGGATGCGCTCGCCGCGAAGGCGGAGCACCCCACCGCCGTACCGGTCGCGGGCGGCACCGACGTGATGGTCGAGATCAACTTCGGCCACCGCCGGCCCGCGTACCTGATGGACCTCGACCGCATCGGTGAACTCCACGAGTGGGAGGTGGGCGAGGACAGCGTGCGGCTCGGGGCCTCGGTCCCGTACACGAAGATCATCGAGGGTCTGCGGACCGAACTGCCGGGGCTGGCCCTCGCCGCCCACACGGTCGCCTCCCCGCAGATCCGCAACCGCGGCGGTGTCGGCGGCAACCTCGGCACCGCCTCCCCGGCGGGTGACGCCCACCCCGCGCTCCTCGCGGCCGGCGCCGAGGTCGAGGCCGCGTCCGTGCGCGGCACCCGCCGCATCCCGATCGACGCCTTCTACACCGGTGTGAAGCGCAACGCCCTCGCCCCCGACGAACTGATCAGGGCCGTCCACATCACGAAGGCCGACGGCCCGCAGCAGTACGCGAAGGTCGGCACCCGCAACGCCATGGTGATCGCGGTGTGCGCCTTCGGTCTCGCCCTGCACCCCCGGAGCCGGACCGTGCGCACCGGCATCGGATCGGCGGCGCCCACCCCCCTCCGGGCCGCGGCCGCCGAGGAGTTCCTGAACGCGGCGCTCGACGAGGGCGGCTTCTGGGAGAGCGGAAGGACCATCACCCCCTCGGTGGCCGAGCGGTTCGCCGACCTGTGCTCCGCCGCCTGCAACCCGATCGACGACGTCCGGGGCACCGCGGGCTACCGCCGCCACGCCGTCGGCGTCCTGGCCCGCCGCACGCTGACCTGGACCTGGGAGTCGTACCGCGGCGCCCGCACCGCGAGGGGAGCCGCGTGATGCGCGTTCGCTTCACCGTCAACGGACGGCCGCAGGAGGCCGATGACGTGTGGGAGGGCGAGAGCCTGCTGTACGTCCTGCGCGAGCGACTGGGCCTGCCGGGTTCGAAGAACGCCTGCGAACAGGGCGAGTGCGGTTCCTGCACGGTCCGCCTGGACGGCGTGCCGGTGTGCTCGTGCCTGGTCGCCGCCGGTCAGGCGGAAGGCCGGGAGGTCGTCACCGTCGAGGGACTGGCGGACCACGCCAGGCAGCGCTCCGGGACCGGGAAGGGATCCGAACTCGCCCCGATCCAGCAGGCGTTCCTCGACGCCGGCGCCGTACAGTGCGGCTTCTGCACGCCGGGTCTGCTGGTGGCCGCCGACGAGATGCTGGAACGCCGTCCGAACCCGACCGACGCGGACATCCGCGAGGCGCTCTCCGGCAACCTGTGCCGCTGCACCGGCTACGAGAAGATCATGGACGCGGTCCGCCTGGCGGCCGCCCGGCAGTCCGAGGGGGCCTGACATGGCGGCGAACGGCGCTCCCGGCGCGATCACCCAGGGCTCCCCGACCCAGGGGGGCGTCGGCGAGTCCACGCTCCGCCCGGACGGCGCCCTCAAGGTCACCGGCGAGTTCGCGTACTCCTCCGACATGTGGCACGAGAACATGCTCTGGGGGCAGATCCTGCGCTCCCCGGTCGCGCACGCCGAGATCGTCTCGATCGACACCGGCGAGGCCCTCGCGACACCGGGTGTGTACGCCGTCATGACGTACGACGACCTGCCGGCCGAGGTGACGCACTACGGCCTGGAGATCCAGGACACCCCGGTCCTCGCGCACGGCAAGGTCCGCCATCACGGCGAGCCGGTCGCGATAGTGGCGGCCGACCACCCCGAGACCGCGCGCCGCGCCGCGGCGAAGATCAGGGTGGAGTACCGGGACCTGCCGGTGATCACGGACGAGGCGTCCGCGACCGCCCCGGACGCGGTCCTGGTGCACGACGGCCGCACCGACGGCCACGCCCGCCACGTCCCGCACCCGAACATCGTCCACCGCCAGCCGATCATTCGCGGCGACGTGGCCGCGGCCCGCCGCCGGGCCGATGTGATCGTCACGGGCGAGTACCACTTCGGCATGCAGGACCAGGCGTTCCTCGGCCCCGAGTCCGGTCTCGCAGTCCCGGCGCAGGACGGCGGCGTCGACCTCTACGTCGCCACCCAGTGGCTCCACTCCGACCTCAGCCAGATCGCACCGGTCCTGGGACTGCCGCCGGAGAAGGTACGGATGACGCTGGCGGGCGTCGGGGGCGCGTTCGGCGGCCGCGAGGACCTGTCGATGCAGATCCACGCCTGCCTGCTGGCACTGCGCACCGGAAAGCCGGTCAAGATCGTCTACAACCGCTTCGAGTCCTTCTTCGGGCACGTCCACCGCCACCCGGCCAAGCTGTCCTACGAACACGGCGCCACGAAGGACGGCAGGCTCACCCATGTCATGTGCCGCATCGTCCTGGACGGCGGCGCGTACGCCTCCAGCTCTCCCGCGGTCGTCGGCAACGCCGCCTCCCTCGGTATCGGCCCCTACGCCGTGGACGACGTCGACATCGAGGCCCTCGCCCTCTACACGAACAACCCGCCCTGCGGCGCCATGCGCGGCTTCGGCGCGGTCCAGGCGTGCTTCGCCTACGAGGCGCAGATGGACAAGCTGGCCACGAGGCTCGGCATGGACCCGGTGGAGCTGCGGCAGCGCAACGCCATGGACCAGGGCACGGTCATGCCGACCGGCCAGGTAGTCGACTCCCCGGCCCCGGTCGCCGAACTCCTGCGCCGCGTCAAGGCGATGCCCCTGCCGCCGGAGCGCCAGTGGGAGACCACGGAAGGCGCCGACGTACGGCAGCTGCCCGGCGGCCTGTCCAACACCACGCACGGCGAGGGCGTCGTACGGGGGGTGGGCTACGCGGTCGGCATCAAGAACGTCGGCTTCTCCGAGGGCTTCGACGACTACTCCACCGCCAGGGTCCGCCTGGAGGCCGTCGCTGGCGAGCCCGTCGCCACCGTGCACACCGCCATGGCGGAGGTCGGCCAGGGCGGTGTCACCGTCCATGCGCAGATCGCCCGCACCGAACTGGGTGTCGCCCGGGTGACGATCCACCCGGCGGACACCCGGGTGGGCAGCGCCGGTTCGACCTCGGCCTCCCGCCAGACCTACGTCACCGGGGGCGCTGTGAAGAACGCCTGCGAGCTGGTGCGCGAGAAGGTCCTGGAGACCGGGCGCCGCAGGTTCGGCCCGTACCACCCCGCCTGGGCCACGGCCGAGCTGCGCCTGGAGGGCGGCAAGGTCGTCACCGCCGGCGGCGAGGTCCTCGCCGACCTGGTGGACGTCCTCGGTGACGAGGCCGTCGAGGCGGAGGAGGAGTGGCGGCACCGGCCGACCGAGCCTTTCGACCCGCGCACCGGCCAGGGCAACGGTCACGTCCAGTACTCCTTCGCCGCGCACCGCGCCGTGGTCGAGGTCGACACCGAGCTGGGCCTGGTCAAGGTCGTGGAGCTGGCCTGCGCCCAGGACGTCGGCAAGGCGCTCAACCCGCTGTCGGTCGTCGGCCAGATCCAGGGCGGCACCACCCAGGGCCTGGGCATGGCGGTGATGGAGGAGATCCTCGTCGACCCGACGACGGGGAGGGTGCGCAACCCCTCCTTCACGGACTACCTCATCCCCACCATCCTCGACACCCCGGCCATCCCGGTCGACGTGCTCGAACTCGCCGACCGGCACGCCCCCTACGGGCTGCGCGGCGTCGGCGAGGCCCCCACCCTCTCGTCGACTCCCGCGGTCCTCGCGGCGATCCGCGACGCGACGGGCCTGGAGCTGAACAGGGCGCCGGTGCGCCCGGAACACCTCACCGGCATGTGAGAGGTTTCCGGGCGAGGAGGTACCCCTGTGGGGTCTTCTCCGGTTCCTCGGCCGCCCGCACGAGGCGGGCGACCTCGTCGAATCCGGCCCGGCCCAGCAGCTCGGACACCCGCTCCGGAGGGAAGCGGTAGACGTCGAGGGACACGTCGTGGCCGTACGCGTGCTCCAGGCGCACCCGTTCGTCGCCGGCCTTGAAGGCCAGCAGCAGATGGCCGCCCGGAGCCAGCACGCGGTGGAACTCGGCGAACAGCACCGGCAGTTCGTGCGGAGGGGTGTGCACCGTGGAGTACCAGGCGAGGGCTCCGGCGAGCGAGCCGTCCGCGAGGTCGAGGCCGGTCATGGACCCCACCTCGAACCGCAGCCCGGGGTAGGCCCGCCGGGCCACGGCCACCATCCGCGGCGACAGGTCGATTCCGAAGGCGTCCAGCCCGAGCCTGTCGAGATACGTGGTCACCCGACCCGGCCCGCATCCGAGGTCCCCGACCGGCCCGCCCCCGCCGGCCAGCACCCGCTCGGCGAACACCCCCAGCATCGCCCGGTCGAAGGGCTTGCCGTCCAGCACGTTCCTGAGCAGCCGGTCGTAGTCCTCGGCCACGGTGTCGTACGACGCCTTGGTGAGCTGCAGATGTGAGGTCTCGGTCATGGGCCAGGACTGTAGAGGCCGCCACCGACATCGATGTCGCCGGGCAGGTTCGGACCTACCGGTGTTGCGCATCGGGGCCGGATCGCAGCAGTCCGTCCACCGCGCGCCCGAACATCCGCCGGGCCACCCACCCGAGCGGCCGGTCGAAGAGCCCCGGCAGCAGGCTCACGGACAGCTCCTCCCGCCACACCACATGAGAGCGTTCCGCGCCGTGCGGATGCACCTCGATCTCCGCCCAGCCGGTGACGACACGGCCCCGCTTGGCCAGCCGGCACAGGGTCGGCGGCCGCCAGGCGACCACCTCCATCGTGTCGTCGAAGGCGAGCGGACCCACACCGGAGCGGGCCACGAACACGGTGCCCACGGCCGTCGGCGGCGGGGTGAGCACCGTGACCCGGGTCAGCGGGACCACGTCCGCGTGGCGCGACCAGTCCGTCAGCCGCAGCCATGCCTGCTCGGCGGGGAGCGGCGCGACGCGTTCGAGGCGGAGGAGGACCACCGGGGGATCGTACGCCGTGGGTCCCGCGTTCCCCGGTCCCGACCCACCCGGGTGATCCAGGGGGCACGGTGACGTGGATCAGGAGGCCGCCCGGGTGAGGAGGCTCTTGGCACGGGCGAGGTGCTCCGCAGGCAGCGGGCACGAACGCCGCGTCCTGGTGTCGAGATGCACTCCGGTCAGGACGGTGACGGCCGCCACCTCGCCGGTCGCCGCGTTCTCCATCTGGTGGCGGAAGCGCATGACCTTGTCACGCACTTCCAGGATCGCCGAGCGGACCAGCACGACGTCTCCGGCGACCAGTTCCCTGCGGTAGGAGATCTGCTGATCGACCGCGACCATGCCGCGGTGGTCCGATCTCAGATACGCGGGCGTGATGCCGATGTGCGACATGAGGTTCCATGTCGCCTCGTCGAACTTCCCGACATACCACATGACGTTCATGTGCCCCATGTGATCGCAGTGCCAGGGGTAGACCGTTCCCCGGTAGGTCACGTCCAGGCCGTCCACCAGCACCTCCCGAGTCGGCGGCTCGTCAAGGCCCACATGGTCACACGGCATGTGAGTTAACGTTAACTCACATGCCGTGTGACGTGCGTCTCAGGGCCGGTGCATGGTGCCCGGCTCGGCCTTTTCCGGGGCCGGCAGCTGGGGCACCGTGACGAACGCGTATCCCCGCTCCTTGAGTGCGTCGACGATGCCGGGCGCCGCGGGCACGGTGTCCGGGCAGATGTCGTGCAGCAGGATGATCCCGTCCCTGGACGCCTGTTCCAGCACGCGCTTGTGGATGGGCGCGGTGGTGTGGAGCGTGGTGCATCGACTGTACGTGCCGAGTATACATACTGTGTATAGTCGGGGTGCGGCGGCCCGGCCCCGCCCCGGGGCCGCGGGCTCAGCGGTGGTAGAGGCCCATCAGCGTGCCGTCGGCGATCTCTCGCCTCCCGACGGCCTCGTGCACCTGGTCGGCGCTGGGGGCGTCCGGCAGAGCGCACGGCTCCGAGAGGGCGTAGAGGTGGAAGACGTAGCGGTGCGCCTCGTCCCCGGGCGGTGGATGGGGGCCGCCCCAGCCCTGCCGGTGGAAGCCGTTGACGAGTTCGGTGCCGCCAGGTGGGCACTGCCCCGCCGCCACGCCGTCGCTGTGCGGATCGACACCGACCACGATCCAGTGCACGAAGGTGCCCGACGGGGCGTCGGGATCCTCGCACAGCAGGACCAGTTCGGCCGCGTCCTGAGGCACGCCCGACCAGGTGAGGGGAGGTGAGAGGTTCTCGCCCTCCAGCGCGTACAGGCGCGGCAGGAAGGCGTGGTCGCTGAAAGCACTGCTCATGAGCTCGATGCCGGCCATGCGCCCCGGGTACCCCGGGGCGAGGGGCCCATCGCACCGCGGCCGGTGCCGTTCGCACGCCGCCCGGCAGGGGAGGCGGAAGGCGGCGGGAACGGTACCGGCCGCCGGGGCTCAGCGGGGCCGCCGGGAGCCCGCGCGGACTCCCACCATCCGCCAGATCCTCACCTCGCGGACCAGCCCGGGGAACTCCCTGGCCAGCAGGGTCAGGGCGATGCCGCCCACGACCACCGCCTGCGCGATCAGCACGCGTCGTGCCATGTCCCGTACTCCTTCGGTCGTCGTGTCGCTGCCGCGCCCGCTCGGGGCGCCCGTCCTGATCGCCGCGTCATCCCGGGGGAAGGCTCGGCATGATCTTCATGAGCGCGTTGTGCTTCCTCCAGTGGATCCCGGTCGAGCGGCGGGCGTCGGCCGTTCCGTCCTTGTGATGGCCGGGCTGCCGGTGGTAGGGGCCCTTGTTGCCCTGGTGCAGCCCGGTGACGGAGGCGGGCGTGTCGGGTTTCACCTGTCGTCTGCCGACTCGGATGCTGCCCATGTCTGCTCCTCGTGGTCCGTTACGGTCGTTCGGTCAGCTCCGCGAAGAACCGCTCGATCTCGGGCCACACCCGGCCCCCGCCGGACAGGCCCCGCCACTCCCGCCGTACGACGGCGACCAGCCGGAAGCAGTCGTCGACCGGGACGATCCAGTGGTGCTTCGCGGCGCGGGCGGTGTTGACCAGCAGCGCCTCCACATCGGGTTCGAGGCCGGCGAGCGGCGGGCAGTGCGCGACCGCGTCACGCCACGCCTGCGGCTCGGCCTCCCAGCGGGTGGCCCCCGCCGGGCTCGGGTAGTGCGCCGTCACGGTGCCGTCGCCGCGCGGCACGAAGTAGGCCAGCCCGACGGGGACGCCCAGCGCCCGCGTCCCGACCGGAGGCAGCCGCACCCGCCGCCGCGGCACCAGCCGGTAACGGCCCTGCGCCGCTTCCCTGCCGGCGAAGAGGAGGGAGCACGGCCGGCAGGCGCACAGCAGCCCCTCGCGGTCGGTGTCCAGCAGGTGGCGGTGCCCGGGCGGCACGTCCGCGCCGCACAGGTCGCACCGCTCCGCGTCAGGGCGGCGGCCGGCGGCGGAGCGGATGACGCGGGCCAGCGCACCGGAGGTCATGACCGCTTTCCCGCGGGAGCGGCCCGCAGGGTGACCGCGTCGACGGGCACGAAGGCGGCCTGCCGCCCGCCGCCCGAGGGTGCCCGCTCGACGCCGGACAGTTCGGGGGCCAGGGCGAGCACGGCCTCGCGGACCGCGTCCTCGAACCCGGCCGAGGAGGACCCGCAGCCCTTGGCGGACAGCCGCACACGGGCCACGCCCTCCTCCACAGCCGTGAGTTCGACGTCCCCGCCGCGCTCGCGCACCGCCGGCCGGAGGCGGTCGACGGCACGGGCGGCCCGCCGCTCCGGCGGCTCCGGGTGGATGCGGTGCAGCACCAGGAGATGGCCGACGAGGTCGTCGCCGGCCATACGGTCGGTCAGCCGGGCGTCGGCGTGGTCCAGTACCCGGGCCAGCGCCTCGCCGTAGAGCTCGGTCAGGGCCTGCACCGCCTCGATCGCCGCGCCGGTCATCGCGCCGGGAGCGCCCTCGATCTGTTCCAGCAGCCGGTCGAGGCGGGACAGCCGCTCCGCGACCGCCGCCTCGTCCAGGCGCCCGGTGTCAGCCATGGACTGCTCCGAAGGTGGGCGAGTGCGTCGTGGTCAGCGTCCTGCCCTTGCCGACGTACATGTGCACACCGCAGGGCAGACAGGGGTCGAAGCTGCGGACGGTGCGCATGATGTCGACGCCCTTGAAGTCGTCGGGGCCGTTCTCCTCGAAGATCGGCTGCCCCTGGACGGCGTCCTCGTACGGACCGGGCGTGCCGTGAACGTCCCGGGGGCTGGCGTTCCACGGGGTCGGCGGGTACGGGTGGTAGTTCGCGATCTTCTTGTCCTTGATGACCAGGTGGTGCGAGAGGACACCGCGGACCGCCTCGTGGAAGCCGCAGCCGATCGCCTCGTCCGGCACCTCGTAGTTCTCGAAGATCTTGGTGTCGCCCGAGCGGACGTGCTCCATCGCCCGCTCCAGGAAGAAGAAGGCCATGGCGGCGGAGTACGCCACGAAGTACGGCCTGGCCCGGTCGCGCTCGATGGTGTTGCTCCACTGGGGGATCTTCCACTCCAGCGTCATCTCGGGCAGTTGCTCGCTCTTGGGCAGCGAGATCCGCACGCTGTGCCCGGTGGCCTTCACATAGGGCGTGTCGACCAGTCCGTTGAGCGCCGTCGACCACAGGCGGGCCAGGGCACCGCCACCGGTGTCGAGTGCGAGGTGCTGGTCGCTGGTCCTGTCGTACCAGCGGGGGCTCATCACCCAGCTGTACTTGTCGTCGAAGTTGCGCTTCTGGGGCACCGGGACCGTGGTCTGGTTCCAGGGGTGGCGCATGTCGACCGGGTTGCCGAGCGGGTCGTGGGTGACGAACGGCTCCTCGGCGGCCCAGTCGTCGTAGTAGGAGCTGCCCAGCAGGATCCTCATGCCCAGGTTGATGTCGACGAGGTCGTTGGTGAGGAGCTTGCCGTCCACGATGATGCCCGGGGTGACGTACATGGCGCGGCCCCAGTCGCCCATCGTCTCGTAGCGGTAGTCGCACACGTCCGGGTTCTGCCAGGCGCCCCAGCAGCCGAGCAGGGTCCGCCGGCGCCCCACCTCCTCGTAGCCGGGCAGCGCCTCGTAGAAGAAGTCGAAGACGTCGTCGTTCATGGCGACGGCCCGCTTCACGAAGTCGATGACCCGCAGCAGCCGTGAGAGGTAGTCGGTGAAGGTGGTCGGCTCGGGCATGGTGCCGACCCCGCCGGGGTACAGCGTGGACGGATGGACGTGGCGCCCCTCCATCAGGCAGAACATCTCCCGGGTGACCCGGCTGATCCTGAGGGACTCCTTGTACACCTCGCCCTCGAAGGGGTTGTAGGCGCGCATGATGTCGGCGACGGTCCGGTAGCCGTGGATGCGGCCGCCTCGCGCCTCGGTGCGCTCGGCCCGGGCCAGTACGCCGGGGTTGGTGGCCTTGACCATGGCCTCGCAGAAGTCGACGAACACCATGTTGTCCTGAAAGATGGTGTGGTCGAACATGTATTCGGCCGCTTCGCCCAGGTTGGTGATGGTCTCGGCGAGTCTCGGCGGTTTGACGCCGTAGGCCATCTGCTGGGCGTAGTTGGAGCACGTGGTGTGGTTGTCCCCGCAGATGCCGCAGATGCGGGAGGTGATGAAGCCCGCGTCGCGCGGGTCCTTCCCCTTCATGAACACGGAGTAGCCCCGGAAGAGCGACGAGGTGCTGTGGCACTCCACCACCTCGCGGTTCGCGAAGTCGATCTTCGTATAGATGCCGAGATTGCCGATGATCCGGGTGATCGGATCCCAGGACATGTCCACGAGTTGCGCCGGTTTGCGCTCCGTGGGCCGCGCCGCGGTTGCCGTCATGGTCGTTCCTGCCTCGCTCTCTGTGCATGGGCGTGCTGCGGGGGCACCGGTACGTGGTGCAGGGCGCCGTTGCGGGCTTCAGGGGCGCCAGTACGGGTCGTAGCCGCTGGTCACCCTGTCCCGGTTGTGGCGCCACTTGGGCTCCCGGTTCACGGCGATGTTGGTGATGCCGCGCAGACGGCGGATGACGGCGCCGTAGGGCCTGATGATCGCGGAGGACAGGGTGCCGCCGGTGGGCTCGTCCATGAACGGCATGAAGGCGTCGGGGAAGCCGGGCATCGTGCAGCCGATGCAGACACCGCCGACGTTGGGGCAGCCGCCCACGCCCGACATCCAGCCGCGCTTGGGCACGTTGCAGTTCACCACCGGGCCCCAGCAGCCCACCTTCACCTGGCACTTGGGCGAGTTGTAGTCCTTGGCGAAGTCGCCCTGCTCGTAGTAGGCGGCCCGGTCGCAGCCCTCGTGGACCGTCTTCCCGAACAGCCACTGCGGACGCAGCATGTGGTCGAGCGGGGGCGGCGGCGCGGACCCGGCCGCATGGTGGAGCAGCCAGGTCAGCGTCTCCATGAAGTTCTCCGGCTGGATCGGGCAGCCGGGCACATTGACGACCGGCAGCGCGCCCTGCGACTTGAAGTCCCAGCCCAGATAGTCGGACAGGCCCATGGAGCCGGTGGGATTGCCCGCCATCGCGTGGATCCCGCCGTAGGCGGCGCACGTGCCGACGGCGACGACCGCCCAGGCCTTGGGGGCGAGGTGGTCCAGCCACCAGTTGAGGGTGAGCGGCTCCCCGGTGTCCGGGTCGTTGCCGAACGACGTCCAGAAGCCGTCGCCCTCGATGATGTTCTGGTTGGGGACGGACCCCTCGATGACGAGGATGAACGGTGCCAGTTCGCCGCGGGCCGCGGCGCGGAAGGGCGTGAGGAAGTCCTCGCCGCCCTCGCTGGGCGAGAGCACCTTGTTGTACAGGTGGACCTTCGGCAGGCCCGGCACGAGGCCGAGGACGATGTCCTCGATCGCCGGCTGGCCGGACGCCGTCATCGACACCGTGTCGCCGTCGCAGCTCATGCCCTCCGAGATCCACAGGATATGGATCTCGTCGAAACCACCCCTGTCCGAAGCCCCTGCGGGCTGTCGGCTGACTTCCGTGGTACCGCTTTCAACGGTCATGTCCTCGGCCTCCCTTGCAGTCGGTCCCGGAGCCGGTCGTATGCCGCGGCCACCGGGCCGACGAGCGTCAGCGCCGGAGGCTGGTCCGGCGCGTTGGGGTGCGGGCGGGTGGGTGCGGCCTGCTTGGCCCGTGCGAGGAGCTGCCCCAGCTCGTCCAGTTCCTTCTGGTCGACCGCCTCGCACACTCTCGGCAGCAGCTCGTCCTCCTCCTCGCGCACGTGCTCGCCGATCTGCCGGCGCAGGCGCTCCATGAGCTCGTCCGTGCGCTCGTCGTCGGCGGACAGCTTGTCCAGGGCCAGGAGGGTCCCCTTGACCGCCTGGTGCTGGGCCAGGTGCTCCTGGATCTCTCCTTCGCCGTCCGGGAGAACCCTCCTGGCCAGCGGATAGACCATCAGCTCCTCCAGTGCCGCGTGCTTGGACAGCTCGCGGACCAGCGTCTCGACCACGGCCCGGCGCTGGGCGCCGGAGGCCGCGGCCCCGTAGTCGCGGAACAACTGTTCGATCATCCGGTGGTCATGCTTCAGCAACTCGATGGCGTCCATCGCACCCTTCCTCGTCTGGGACGCGGGCCGGCCGCTCGTTCGGCTCCACGGCCGACGGCCGCACCTCGTCCGGGCGGAAGTAGAGATAGCGGCCGTACCAGCTGTGGAGTTCGGCCGCGGGATCGTCCTCGAGCGTCACGGCGAGGTGCACGCTCCCGTCGACGTCGTGGTGGACGGCCGCCACCCGGGCGGAGCGGCCGGCCAGGAACATGTCCTGTGCGTCGGCTCCCCGGCCGCGCGGACACAGCAGCACCCGGCTGCCGCCCGCCAGCGCGACCCCGTCGACCAGGACGCTGTCCGTGGCCGGTGACAGGCCCTCGTCGCCGCCGCCCTCCTGCCACCATGCGACCGACGCGCGCCGGGGGACGGCCTCCTCGTGCGCCGTCCCGTCCCCGGGCTGCGGTCCGTCCGGGACCGGGCCGGGCGCGGACACGGGGGCGCCGGCCGGGGCCCCGGCGGGAGCGAGGGAACGGATCGCTCCGTGCAGCCGGGCGAACACCTCGGGCGGCATGGTCTCGACCCGGTCCAGGATGTGCGCGGCCCGCGGATCGGTGGCCCGCGCCTCCCGCTTCTCGTCGTCCGTCAGCAAAAGGGTGCGCAGGGTCAGGATCTCGTCGATCTCCGCGGCGTCGTGCAGGTCGCCGGGGCTCTCCGGCGCCACCTGCGGATGGTCGGGGAGGATGATCGGCGCCGACAGCGCGAGGCCGTCGGACCCCTCCGCGCCGGCGAGCACCGGGAAGGTGTGCAGATTGACGCTGTCCCGCACATGGGCGGCCACCTCGTCGGGCGGGTCGATCGCGGAGAAGAACCGCACACCGTCGCCGCCGAGGAAGGTGTGCGCCGCGACGAGCGCATGGCGCAGGGCCTCGTCGCGGCCGGCTCCGGGCGCCGTGGACCGCCCGGTGTTCTCGGTGCGCACCCGCAGCCGGTACAGGGAGCCGGAGTCGTCGATCCGCTGGGCGTGCAGCGTCGTCCGCGCCTCGACCGGGTGGCACCGGCGCACCAGACGTCCCACCCCGCCCGGGAGATCATCGGTCACCAGGCCGCCGGGGGCGCCGACCGGGAACTCCCGCTCCCCCGACACGAGCCCGGCCAGCGGGACGACGAGGTCGTGCTCGCGGGGGACCGCCTCGTCGAAGGCCAGATGCACCTCCCCGCCGGCCGAGAGGGACTCCACCGGCTCGTACCGGCCCTCGCCGGTTTGGCGCTCCACGCCGCGGTGCCGCACCTGCAGATAGCGCACACGCACACGCACCACGGCACCGGGCTCCGCCCGCAGCACGCACTCGGTCTGCTGCTGCCACGTCTCGACGGAACCCGAGACGCCCGGGGCCACCGGGCCGCGCGCCTCCGCCCAGGCGCGCGGGGCGAGGATGCCGAACTGCCATCGCACCCGGTTCTTGGGCGACGACCTCCGGTACGGGTACAGCAGGTAGCCCTCGTAGAGGACGGCGTCCGCCACCGCGCATGCCTGGTCGAACGCGGAACGTGCGTGGGGCGCCCTACCGGGCGTGGGGGCGGGGTGGCTCACGCTCGCTCCTCGCTCCATCGGCTGGCTCACTGTCACTGTCTTCTCAGTATTCACATCATTTACACGCATAAGCGACTATTCGCTGCATATGAGTGACAGTGCCCCGATCACCCCTGGGGCCGCCTCGGACCCGCGGACATCCGCATCCGGCCCTCCCCGGATACCCCTACCGGTACCGGAACGGGGACCACCGGACCCTGACGCCTCATCACCGTCCCGACGACAGTGGAGGCATGGGCAAACACATAGTGGTTCTCGGAGGCGGTACCGCCGGCACGCTCACGGCCAACCGGCTGCGGCGGATGTACGACGAACGCGACTGCGGTATCACGGTCGTCGACCAGGACGACGACCACATCTACCAGCCTGGCCTGTTGTTCGTGCCCTTCGGGCTCGCCCAGCCGCGGCACCTGGTCCGCTCCCGGCCGCAGCAACTGCACACCGGCATCGACTACCGGCGGGCGGGGATCGACCGGGTGGACCTGGACGCGCGGACGGTGTACTTCGCGGCGGGCGGCTGGGTCCGCTACGACGTGCTGGTGGTGGCGACCGGGGCCAGGCTGCTGCCGGAGGAGACGGAGGGGCTGACCGGGCCCGGCTGGGGGGAGAACGTCTTCACCTTCTACGACCTGCCCGGCGCCATCGGTCTGCACCACGCGCTGGAGCGCTTCGACGGCGGCCGGATCGTGGTCGACGTGGCCGACCTGCCCA